>NZ_JBEZGJ010000087.1:0-30183 GCF_040649965.1 Micromonospora sp. NPDC048843 | reverse complement strand
TTCTGCAGACCGAGGCGTACGCCCGGGAGATCTTCCGGCGCACCGCCGGTGAGGACGGTCTGGAGCGCAAGATCGCCGCCCGACTGCGCCGACAGTCCTCGTACCCCCGGCGGGTCAGCTCGTCCTCGTCGTCGCCACCCTCGGCGTACGGGTCGACATCCGGCACCTCCTGGGCGAGGTGTTGCTCCAGGGACTCGCCCGCCCGCTCCTCGGCCGGCGTGGTGCCGAACCGGTTTGCCGCGGTCCAGTGGTCCTCGGCGATGATGCCGGTGTCGAGGGGGTCGCCGACCCGATCGTCGTCGAGGGTGTCGGAGGCGTCCAAGACCCCGTCGTCCTCGGCCACGTTCCACTCGTCGACGGAATCCATCCGTTCGGTCTGGCTCACGGCGGTCTCCTCTTCGTCACGGTGCAGCAAAGCGCTCAGCCTATGACCGTGCAACGCGCCCGCACCCCGAGGCCTGCCCGCTGTGACGAACCGACCTCGGGGGGCGCTGTTGCCGCGGTGCGGTCACCGCTTCAGCAGCTCCGCCACGGCGTCGGTGAACTCCACCGGCTGCTCGATGTGCGCGAAGTGTCCGCTTCGTTCCAGCGTCACCAGCCGCGAGTCCGGAAGCCCCGCGTGCAACTGCTCGGCCCAGCGGGGGCCGCAGATGAAGTCGTGCGCCCCGACGATCACCACGACCGGCACTGTGATCTCAGCGAGGTTCTCCCGCACGTCGAAGGGCGTGGGGTCCTGCGCGCCGGCCGGCGTCGCCCAGATTCGGACGGCCGCCTGAAACCTGGCGAACTCGTCCTGCCGGCCCCAGAAGTCCGCGAAGTACACGGGCAGGGCGGCGCGCAGAGCGGCCCCCAGCGACTCGTCGTCCGTCGCGCCGCCGATCTGCGCGAAGGCAGCCGGGACCGCCGCCGCCTCCGGCCGGTCCGGGTGCCGCTGCGGGTAGGCGGCGAGGCCGGCCATGGCTTCGCCCCAGAACTCGGCGCCGGTGACGGGCGAGGTGTCGTACAGGGCGAGGCCGGAAAGCCGGTCCGGGTGGGCGAGCGCGTACCGCTGGACGACGAAACCGCCGTGCGAGTGCCCGAGGAGGTACACGCGGGGTTCGCCGAGATGCTCGATGACGGCGTGCAGGAACCGGACATATGTGTCGAGACGGTAGTCTTCGGGGTTGTCGAGCTGCCCCGACGCGCCAGTGCCCACCGGCTCGACGTAGACCATTGTGAAGTGCGTCTCAAGGCTGGGCGTCCGCAGATACGCCCACTCGATGCCCGGCCCGCCGGAGTGCGCGACGCAGACCGGGCCGCTGCCGGCGACGTGGTAGACCTGCCGAACGCCATCCACTGTGAACGTGTGGGCACCGGGTGCGAGGGCGCTGACGTCGTGGCTGGTGGAACCCATGAACTATCTCCCGATCCGAGACCCGCGTGGCGTCCGCCGACACGGCAACTGGTGCATGACACGGACCAGATGCGCGGGTCGAGGGGAAAGTTCGCTCGGCCGGGGAAGTTTTTTCAGGCCAGCGCGGGGACGGGGTGGAAGAGGGTGAGTTGGCGCACCCGGCCCTCGCGCAGCACCTGCAGCCACAGCGCCGCGGGCGGGCAGTGCTCCGGGTCGTCGGGTGGGCTGATCAGGTCGGTCTCCCAGATCAGCACGTCGCCGCTGGCCGCCACGTTGCGCAACCGCTGACGTACCCCGGCGGCCAGGTCGCGGTTCATGCCGCTGATCGCCAGGTCACGGCCACCCCGCGGGCCGCCCGGCACGATCAGCTTGGCGTCCGGCCACCAGCTCTCGCGGACCACCCGCTCGAAGTCGCCGCCCATCGCCGTGGTGATCATGTCGCGGCCCTCCCGCCACCGCGAGTCGTTCGAGGCGGCGACGTCCGTGTGCGCCGCGTCCGCCGCCGTCCGCAGGCCACCGGCGAGCGCCCGGCGGGCGTGGCTGAGGCGGCTGCGGACGGTGCCGACCGGTACGCCACACACGGCCGCGATCTGCTCGTACGAGGACGCGTCGCTGAAGTACCGCAGCAGGGTGACGAGCCGGTCAGGTTCGGACAGCTGCCCGATGGAGTGCCACACCCAGTCGCGCATCGCGGCCCGGTCCAGTGCCTCTTCCGGGGTGGGTGTGTCGGCGGGACCGGTGAGCCACTCGGGTTCGGCGACCGGGACGGCTCTGGGCCCGCGCAACGCCATCCGGCTGTTGTTGCGGACGATGGCCCGCAACCAGGGGCCGACGGCGCCCGGGTCGCGGATCTCGCCGATGCGACGCAGGGCGACGACCATCGAGTCCTGCACCGCGTCCTCGGCGTCCGGCCCGTAACCCAGGACGCTCAGCGCTACGGCCCGCATCCCGGCCTCGTGCCGGGCCAGCAGCGCCCCCAGCGCGGCCGCGTCTCCCGCCTGCGCGAGCACGACCAGTTCCCCGTCGCTCTGCGTCACGCGTACATCCTCCTGTGGGTTCCCGAGGACTTGAGTGGATCATGCCCCTTCCGGGCGGACCTGCGGTGCCGGCCCTTGGAGAGGAGTGCGGCCGGGGGCGCGCATGCCGTCGAGCAGGACCGTGACGACTCGACGCCACCCGTCGGGCCCTGCGTCGACGCCGAGGCAGTGGTCGGTGTCCAGCGCCGCGCGTGAGCAGAGCATGACGTCCTGCCAGGTTACGTCGGCGCGGAGATCACCCGCCGCGTGTGCTCGCTCGGTCAGTTGGGTGACGGCCTCCTGCAACGCGACGGTGCGCTGCGCGAGTTCGGGTGTCGGCGGCCTTTCGCAGGCCGCGGTGACCTCGGCCAGGCCGCGGCTGTCCCGGTGGGCCCCGGCCAGCTCCAGCACGAACTCCGCCATTCCGTCCCACGGATCCGGGCGCTCCAGGCAGGCTCGTGCGGTGTCGCACAACTCGTCGTAGAGGCCGAGCACCGCGTTGTCGAGCAGCGCCTCCTTGGTCCCGAAGCGCCGGTACAACGTCCCCACCCCCACGCCGGCCGCTGTTGCGATGTCCAGAGCCGAGACGTCGAGCCCGCGGGCGGCGATTGCCTCCCTGGTCGCGATGATCAGTTGGCGTCGGTTCTGCCGGGCGTCCGCCCGGACGCCCGACGCCGGATCCAGATCAGGCATCCGGAAAGCGTAGCACAAGCGGACGCGGCTCGTCCGATTGTTGTCCGCGACCGCCTCGACGCGCTCAGTGGGCGGGCACCGGGACGCCGACAGGCGCGACGTCGTCCGACGCCGTGGTCGGCGGTAGCTCCGGTGCGCCCGCGTTGACCATGATCGCGGAGACCAGTGCCGCGGCCACGACGAAGATGGTGGCCAGCCAGTACGCGGCCGAGTAGCCATGCATCAACGCCTGGTTCTGGACGTGGAGGGGGGCCGCCGTACCGCCGTGAGTGACCAGGTAAGAGGCGGTGGAGCCGGTCGCGACGGTGTTGAGCAGCGCGACGCCGATCGACCCCCCGACCTGTTGCGACGAACTGATCATCGCGGAGGCGACACCGACGTCGGCGGGCGCGACGCCGTGGGTGGAGATGCTCATCGCGGGCATGAACGCGGTGCCGACGCCAATTCCGACCACCGCCTCGGCGATCGCGATCTCCAAGAAGCCGCTGTCGGCGTCGAGGAGGGCGAGCAGGACGAGGCCGGCCGCGCTGACGAGGTAGCCGCCGACCATGATCGGCCGTGGAGCGATCCGGTGCGCGAGTCGGGCGCCGACCTGCGTGGCCCCGAGAGCCTGCAGCACCGCCATCGGCATGAACGCCAGGCCGGCCATGACCGGCGACCATCCCTTGACCTGCTGGAAGTAGTAGCTCAGCAGAAGGAACATTCCGAACATGCTGACAATGGCGAGACCCACCGAAAGGTAGGCGGCTGCCCGGTTGCGTTCGCTCAGGACTCCCAGTGGGAGCAGCGGAGCCTTCACCCGTGACTGCACCACGACGAAGGCCGCCAGAAGCAGCGCGCCGGCGACGAAGGATCCGATGGTCGTAGCCGCCGACCAGCCGTGGCTCTCCGCGGCGCTGAAACCGTAGACCAGACCGACGAGACCGAGGCTGGCCAGCAGCACGCCGGGGATGTCGAGCCGGGCACGGTGTCGCTCACCGTCGTCGTGCACCGTGGAGATGGCGCCCACAATCCCGATGATCGCGATCGGAACCAGGATGAACATAGCGAAACGCCAGTTCAGGTACTGGGTGAGCAGACCGCCGGCGATCAGACCGACGGCGCCACCGGCGATCGAGACCGCGGCGAACACGCCGAAGGCCTTCGCTCGTTCCCGCGGCTGTGTGAACAGCAGGGAGATCAGCGAGAGCGCGGCCGGCGCGAGCAGGGCCGCGAAGACCCCCTGCAGCGCACGGGCGACCAGCAGCATCTCCACGTTGGCCGCCAGGCCGCCGATCGCCGAGGCGATCGCGAAGCCTGCCAGCGCGAACAGGAAGACGCGTTTGCGCCCCACCATGTCACCGACCCGGCCGCCCACCAGCAGGAGGCCACCGAAGGCGAGACCGTACGCGGTGACCACCCACTGACGACTGCCGTCGGTGAAGTGCAGTGCCTGCTGCGCAGAGGGGAGAGCGATGTTCATGACCGCGCCGTCGAGAACGACCATCAGTTGGGCGATCGAGACGAAGAAGAGGGCTCTCCACCGCTGCGAGTTCGGAGCCTTGTGACGAGTGGGCATCATTGTTCCTTCGGGAGAGGTGATGGGCACCGGGCCGTCATGCGGCGGTAAGGCCGCCATCGATCGCGAGAGCGGCACCGGTGATGAACGGCGCTTCGTCGCTCAGCAGGAAGGCCGCCAGCGCGGCGACCTCGTCGGGCCGTCCGATCCGGCCCACGGGGTGCATGGCGTTGCCCATTTGGAGGGCCTCCTCCGGGTTCGGGCCCAGGTTGCGCCGTAGCAGAGGGGTGTCGACGCCGCCGGTGACGAGCGCGTTGATCCGTACACCCGTGGTGGCCACCTCGAGTGCCGCCGACCGGGTGAGCCCGACGACGCCATGCTTGGCGGCGCTGTAGGAGGCGAGGCCGGCAGATCCGGTGACACCACTGACGGAGGCGTTGTTCACGATCGAGCCGCCGCCGGAGGTCTGCAGCGCTGGGATCTGGTACTTGAGCCCGAAGAAGACGCTGCTCAGGTTGAGCGCCATCTCGGCGTCCCAGGCGTCCGGGCCGATCTCGGTGATCGGACCGAGCGCGGTGGCCGCTCCCACGTTGTTGAACACGCCGTCGAGCCGGCCGTAGTGGTCGACCGCCCGCTGCACCAGCTTCGCCATCTCGGCTCCGACGGTCACATCGGTCGGGACAAAGATCGCGTCTGCGCCGGTGGAGCGCAGGGTGGCGGCGAGTGCCTCGCCGGCTTCCTTGCCACGTGCCGCCAGGACGACCTTCGCGCCTTCGGCGGCGACTCGTTCCACGAGGGCACGCCCCATACCGGAGGTGGCACCGGTGACCAGAATGACCTTGTTTGCGAAGCGTTCGGACATGGTTGATCCTTCTCTGGGCGTAGAGGCTGGGGTGTGTCCGCAGCTGAATGCTGGCCGTAGCGGACGATCGTCGTCCGCATCAGCGAAGCTAGCCCAATCGGACGAGTGCCGTCCACTTCCGCTGGCGGTCGGCGGAGTGACCCTGACCATCCCCGCACCAGGAACAAACTGACCCGCCACCACCCGGGACGTCTCGCCCGAAGGGTGCGCGCCCGGGAAAGTGACACACGTCGGTCGTAGCGTGGGCGGCATGAGGATCTGGCCTGTCGAAGCCCTTCGGTGGTGCGCGGCCGGCGTCAGCGCCTGCGACGGGCATCTGCGGTGATCGAGCTGAGCTGGGCTCAGGTGTCCGCCCGGCGACTACAGCGCCACCGGCTGTGCACACCCGCGTCGGGCGCCGCACCGGACGCCGCACGCGTCGCCGAGGTGGTGTCGGCGATCAGCGGCGCACACGCCCAGATCGCGTCGGCCGCCGAGCTGTCCATCGGGCTGCGGGTGCCGGGCACGACCCGCGCCCTGGTGCGTCGGGCACTGTGGACCGACCGCACCCTGGTCAAGACCCGTGGGCCACGTGGAACCGTGCACCTGCTCGCCGCGGCGGACCTGCCGATGTGGGTCGGCGCGCTGACCGCGTTGCCGGCGCCGTCCTGGGAGCGGAGCGTGGCCCTGCTGACGCCCCGACAGACCGAGCAGGTCCTCGCGGCCATCGCCGACGCGGTCGCCGAGGCCGACCTGACCACCGCCGAGCTGACCGAGGAAGTCGTCGCCCGCACCGGGCCGTGGGCGGGCGACCTGGTGATGGAGGCGTTCCAGGACATGTGGCCCCGGTGGATCGCCGCGATGACCGCCGCCACCCGGGCCGGAGTGGTTTGCTTCGGCCCGAATCGCGGTCGGGCCAGCACGTACACCAGCCCGACCCGGTGGCTGCCCGACTTCGCGCCGATGCCCGGTCCCGCCGCCCTGGCCGCCCTCGTCCGCAGCTACCTGCACGCGTACGGGCCGGCCACCCCGGCGCAGTTCGCCCGGTGGCTCGGGGTGCCCTCGGGGTGGGGGACGTTGCTGTTCAATTCGCTGGAGCTGACCGAGGTGACTGTGGAGGGCACCCGGGCCTGGGTGACCGCCGACGACACCGAATTCCCCGACGACCGGCCGTCCGGGTTGCGGCTGCTGCCGTACTTCGACGCGTACGCGGTCGGCTGCCACCCCCGTGAACGGCTGTTCCCCGATGCCGCCGCCGAGCGGGCGCTCGCCGGTGGCCAGGCCGGCAACTATCCGGTGCTGCTGGTCGACGGGGTGGTCGTCGGCGTGTGGCATCAACGCCGCTCCGGCCGCTCGATCCGTGTCACAGTCGAGCCGTTGCGGACGCTCGGTGCCGCCCAGCAGCGGGCGCTGGGGGCGGAGGTCGAACGGATCGGCGAGATCCTGGAGGGCAAGGCGTCGCTGACCATCGGCACCGTCAGTGTCGGTCCGCACGCCTGAGGCCACGCCGGCCCACCGCCTGGGCCACGATGAGAGCGTGCACCCCGAACCGGTCGACCACGCGCCCCGGCAGGCGTTCCCCTGGGCGCTCCTGCGCCAGCGCTGGGAGGACCTCACCTTCCTGCACTGGGCCGTCGCTCCGGAGGTGGTCGCGCCGTTGCTGCCCGCCGGCACTCGTCCGGACACGATGCAGGGGGTCAGCTACGTGGGCCTGATCGGTTTCCGGATGGTCGGGCTGGGCTTCGGCCGCGGCCCGAGGGTCCCGTACTTCGGCACGTTCTGGGAGACCAACGTCCGGCTCTACTCCGTCGACGACGCCGGCCGACGAGCGGTCGTGTTCCGGTCGCTCGACGCGTCCCGCCTGCTGCCGGTGCTGGTGGCGCGGGCGACGCTGCGCCTGCCGTACCTCTGGTCGTCGATGCGGTTGGATCACGACGGCGACCGTCGCACCTACCGCTGCCGGCGGCGCTGGCCGGGGCCGGCGGGCGCGACGAGCCGGTTGGTGGTGCGGGTGGGGGAGCAAATCGTCGAGCCGACCCCGCTCGAACACTTCGTCACCGCCCGCTGGGGGCTGCACACCCGGGCGTACGGGCGCACGCTGCACCTGCCGAAACTGGCATCCGAGCTGGCCGCTGCACCGGGCCGAGGTGCTGCACCTGGATGACGAGCTGGTCGCCGCCGCCGGGCTGCCGGCACCGGTCGGGCCACCGGTCAGCGTGCTCTACTCGCCAGGTGTCGGGGTCAGGTTCGGCCCGCCGGTGGCGGCCCGGTCACGTGGTGCCGGGCCGCCGGAGCCTCAGTAGCGGCCACCCTCGGGTGCGGGCAGCGCGTCCAGGTCGGCCAGGTCCTCGGTGCTGAGCCGCACGTCAGCCGCAGCGCAGTTGTCCACCAGGTACTTCGGGGTCTTGGTGCCGGGGATCGGGATGACCTGGTCACCCTGGGCGACCACCCACGCGAGGGCGACCTGCGCGGGGCTGAAGCCGGCCCGGTCGGCGATCTCCCGGACCCGGGCGACGATGGCGAGGTTGGCGCGCAGCGCGTCCTGCTGGAAGCGCGGCAGGCCGCGCCGGAAGTCGTCGGCGGGCAGGTCGTCGAACGAGGTGAACCGGCCGGCGAGGAAACCGCGACCGAGTGGGGAGAACGGCAGGAAGGCGATGCCCTGTTCGTGGCAGTACGGCAACACCTCGGTCAACGGGTCGCGCGTCCACAGTGACAACTCGGACTGCACCGACGCCACCGGGTGCACCGCCTGGGCCCGCACGATCTGCGCGACAGTCACCTCTGACAGCCCGATCTGCCGGGCCTTGCCCGCCGCGACGATCTCGGCCATCGCGCCCCAGGACTCCTCGATGGGCACCTCCGGGTCGACCCGGTGCAGCTGGTAGAGGTCGACGTGGTCGGTGCCGAGCCGGCGAAGGCTCTCGTCGATCGCCGCACGGATGTGCTCGGGGCGGCCGTTGTTGCCGATCTTCGGTGAGTTGCCGGGGCCACCGGTGGGGGAGGTGGCCACCAGGCCGACCTTCGTGGCCAGCACGGCCCGCTCCCGGTGCCCGCCGGCCAGCGCCCGCCCGACCAGCTCCTCGTTGGTGTACGGCCCGTACACGTCAGACGTGTCGATCAGCGTCGCGCCCAGGTCCAGTGCCTGTCGGATGACGGAGATCGACGTGTCGTCGTCGCGCGGGCCGGTGATGTCGTAGCCGTGGCTCATGCCCATGCAGCCGAGGCCGATGACGCCGACCTCGGGGCCGGTGCTGCCCAGCGTGGTGGTTCGCATGCGCCCCACGCTACGACCGGACGGGCGGACCCGCACCCGCCGTGGCGGGGTGCGGGTGTTCCCCGGGCACGTGACGACTCTCACCGGAAGTGGACTCTGGAGTCCGGTACGGTGGGCGCTAAGCGGACCAGCGAGTCCGGATATGGCCGACGGCGACCCACGAGGAGCCCCGATGAACCCGGTACGGATCAGCGACGCCCTGCGCGCTGTGGTCTTCGAGCCGACGCGCGACCTGACCGACGCGCTCGACGAGTTCTACGCCCCCGACTACACCCACCGCAGCGACGGCGAGACCCTCGACCGGGCCGGATTCGTCGCGATGGTGACCCGGGTACGCGGTCAGATCGCCAGCGGCACCGTGTTGGTCCTCGACGAGCTGCGCGACGGTCTCCGCTACGCCGAACGACACGTCTACGAGGTCACTCTGGCCGACGGGTCGACGGCCAGACGGGAGATCGCCGTCTTCGGGACCTACGCCGAGGACGGCCGCTTCCGCCACCTCAGCGAGACGGGTTTCGACCTGTCCGCCTGAACCGTCTCGACGACCAACGCAGGAGAGAGAGCCATGCCCCGCCTTGCCGACCCCGACCCGAACGCGATTCCGGCCGACGTCCGCGACGTCCTGTCCGCCCTGCCGCCCGACCCGATGGTCAAGATGCTGACCCACTCGATCGGCACTGTGAACCTCTTCATCCAGCTCGCGAGGGCGCAGTTCACCTCGTTGGAGCTGCCCGCCCGCTCGCGGGAACTGGTCATCCTCACCGTGGCCGAGTACACCGGGTGCGAGTTCGTGGCAGCCCAGCATGGCCCGATGTCGGCGGCGGCCGGCGTCGACGAGCGCACCCGCGAGATCATCAGCAGCCGGGACATCGACAACCCGCACCTCTCCGCGTACGACCGCACGCTCCTCCGGTTCGCCGCCGAGGTGGTGCGGTCACCGCGCGTTCCCGACGACCTCTTCGACCAGGTGCGGCACCTCCTCAGCGAGCGCGAGATCGTCGAGGTGCTCCAGGTGGTCGGCTACTACTGGTCGTTCGGCCGGGTGGCCACGGTGCTCGACGTCGAACTCACCACCGTGTACGGCGACGAGCCGCTGCTGACCGACGAGACCGAGCGGGCAGACTGAGGCCATGGCCCCACCGACGCCGAGCGACCCCGATGCTCCCCATCGGCGTCTGGACGCCCGTCGCAACCAGGAGCGGGTCATCGCCGCCGCCCGGGAGCTCTTCAGCGAGCAGGGTCTGCAGGTGACGGTGCCGCAGGTGGCGGAGCGGGCCGGGGTGGGCCGCGCCACTGTGTACCGCAGCTACCCCAGCAAGGAAGACCTGATCGTCGCGGTCGTCCAGCGGCAGTTTCAGGAGCTGGAGCAGCGCACCCGCGCGGCGCTCGACGGCGTCGACGCGTACCGGGAGTGGTGTTCCTTCGTGCCCGACCTGTTCGGACGCCTCGCGCGCGACCGGGTCCTCGCCGACGCGTTCTTCGAGGGCAGGCTGGTGCCCGCGGCGCGCATCCTGGATCTGATCGGGCAACTGGTGGCGGCGGCCCGAACATCCGGCAAGGTCCGCCCGGACGCAGGGGAACTGGACATCCGGGTAATCCTGTGCGGCGCGGTCCGGCAGCTCATCGTGCTCGACGAGCGTGACCCGGCGGTGTGGCGCCGGTACGCCGACCTCGTGCTCAACGCGCTGCGCCAGTGACGGCCAGGGCCGACACTGGGAGAAAGCTCGGCCGACGTGTCGAGGACTGTCGCGCCGGCTTCGACAGTGGGTTGCGGGCCAGACAGCGCGGGCCTCGCCGACGAGCCGGCACGGCACGGACCGAGGAGTGGATCGATGACGAAGGTGACGACCTGGGCGACGATGTCGTTGGACGGCTACATCGCGGACGCGTCCCACGGTGGCTTCGAGTACCTCTTCCAGTGGTACGAGAACGGCGACGTCGAGACGCCGACGGCCGACCCCGAATTGACCTTCCGGACCTCCGCCACGAGCGCCCGGCATCTGCGGGCTCTCACCGAACGCACCGGCGCGCTCGTCGTCGGCCGGAGGCTCTTCGACATCACCAGCGGGTGGGGTGGCCGGCATCCGTTGGACGTGCCCGTCGTGGTGGTCACGCACAGCGTGCCGGAGGGCTGGGAGCCGGAGAGCGACTCCTTCGTCTTCGTCACCGACGGCATCGAGAGCGCCATCGCCCGGGCGACGGCGATCGCCGGCGACAAGGAGGTCGGTGTCAACGGCGGCACCATCGCCGCCCAGGTCGTCGAGGCCGGCCTGCTCGACGAGGTGCACGTCGATCTCGTCCCGGTCCTGCTCGGCGCCGGGATCCCGCTCTTCGCCGACCTGAAGATCGCGCCACTTCAGCTGGACGGCCCGTTCAGCGTCGTCGAGGGCGACGGCGTCACCCATCTGGCCTACCGGGTACGCCCAGCGGCCTGAGCGCCGCGGGGGCCAGTGCCCCACCTTGCTCCCATCGCCAGTGATCGATATCCTGCGCGCAGGCGCCGCCCCGCCTCAGACCACCACCGTCGATCCGAAGCGGGTTCCGCATGCGCGCACTGAGACTTGTCACGACCCTGGCCGTCGCCGGCCTGCTCGCCGGTGGGGTGGCGCTGGTCGCCGCCACACCGGCCAGCGCGGCGACCGCCGTGTTCTCCGTGACGAACAACTGGGGCAACGGCTACCAGGGGCAGGTCACCGTCACCAACGACACCTCCGCACCGATCACCAGTTGGCGGGTCGAGTTCGACCTGCCGTCCTCCTCGACGGTCAGCCAGTCGTGGAACGCGCAGCAAACGACCTCGGGCAGCCACTACACCTTCGCCAACGTGTCCTGGAACGGCACCCTCGGCGCCGGCGCCTCCACCTCGTTCGGCTTCCTCGTCAACGGCACCGGCACCCCGGTCAACTGCACTGTGAACGGAGCGTCCTGCGCCGGCGGTCCACCCCCGACCACCCCGCCGCCCACCACCCCGCCGCCGACCACACCACCGCCGACCACCGGCACGCCGGTCGAGCGGCACGGGCAACTGCGGGTCTGCGGCACCACCATGTGCGACAGGTCCGGCGCGCGGGTGCAGCTACGGGGCATCAGCAGCATGTGGCTCAACTGGGAGACCGCCCCGTACGCCGAGAACCTCTCCGCGTTGACCTGGATGCGCGACAACTGGAACCTCCAGGTGATCCGCGCGGCAATGGGCGTGGAGCCGGCGGGGGCGTACCTCAGTGACCCGACCAGGGCGCGCGCGCAGGTGGAGACCATCATCAACAACGCGGTCACCGCCGGGGTCTACGTGATCGTCGACTGGCACGCGCACGAGGCGCAGAACAACCAGTCCCAGGCGGTGGCGTTCTTCGGTGACCTGGCCCGCCGGTACGGCCATTTGCCAAACGTCATCTGGGAGCCCTACAACGAGCCGCTCCAGGTCAGCTGGACCAACGTCATCAAGCCGTACCACCAGGCGGTGGTGTCCGCGATCCGCGCCGCCGATCCGGACAACATCGTCGTGCTCGGCACCCCTACCTGGTCACAGGACGTGGACGTCGCCGCGGCCAGCCCGGTCAGCGGCACCAACCTGATGTACACCCTGCACTTCTACTCCTGCACGCACGGGGCGTCGCTGCGCGCCAAGGGCGACGCGGCGATCCGCGCGGGTCTGGCGCTGTTCGTCACGGAGTGGGGCGCCAGCAACGCCGATGGCGGCCTCGACGGCCGGGCCTGCCTGCCGGAGGCACAGTCCTGGATCGACTGGATGAAGGCGAACGGCATCTCCTGGACGGCCTGGAAGCTCGACGTCGGCACCGACACCACCAACCTGCTCAGCCCGGGAGCGCCGGTGACCGGTGGGTGGACCAACTACCTGCACGGCCACGCGCCGTTCGTGGTGGCGAACATGAGGTGATCCCGGCGGCCCCTTGACCGGGATTGATCGAATCGAGACTGCTGGTGTCGGGGTGTCCAGGCCGGCGGGACACCCCGACATCGCCGGCCGCCACCACGACCATTATCGAAGGGTCATTGTGTGAAAGCCCGCCGGTACGCGGTAGGGGTGGTGGCGAAGGCCCGCTGGAAATGCGCACGGAGGTTGGTCGCCGTGCCCAGGCCGGTACGCCGTGCGACCTCGTCGATGGTGATCCCGCCGTTCTCGAGCAGGGTGCAGGCGGCGCGCAGTCGTTGCTGGATCAGCCACGCTCGGGGGCTCATCCGGAACCGACTCTGGAAAGTGCGGTGCAGCGTACGGCTGGACATCACACCCTGCCGGGCAAGGTCCGCGACGGTGATCGGGCGGTGCAGGTTGCTGCTCGCCCACGTGATGACCCCGGCCAACTCGTCGCCCTCATCCGGAACGCCGACCGGGATGAACTGGGCCTGACCGCCAGCGCGGTGCAGGGGGGTGACCATGTGGCGGGCCCGTTGGATGGCGGCGGCCTGCCCGTGATCGCGGCCGACTAGGTAGAGACACATGTCCAGACCGGCGGCGAGTCCGGCGCTGGTGATCACCTCGCCTTCGTCGACGTACAGCGCACTCGCGTCCACGAGAATCTCCGGATGCTCAATGGCGAGCGAGTCGGCGTGCGCCCAGTGGGTCGTCGCGCGACGGCCGTCGAGCAGACCGGCCTGGGCCAGCGCGAAGGCGCCGGTGCAGATCGACGCGATGCGGGCGCCACGACGGTGCGCCCGCCGCAGCGCATCGAGAGCACGCGGCGGTGCCGGACCACGGCGGAACCCGGGCACGATCACCGTGTCGGCGTCGTCGAGCGCATCGAGCGTCGCGGCGACGGTCAGCTCCAGGCCGGCGGTGGTGGTGGTGACCGAACCACAGTCCAGTGCGCACACCGTCATCGCGTACCGGCCGTGGCCCTCGTGGCCGAACACCTGCGTCGCGATGGTCAGATCGAAGGCGACGACAGTGGGCAGGGCGAGGACGGCGACCCGATGCGTGGCGGGTTTCTTACGCATGATGGCAAGGATGCCACTCGCCGCCGCCCTGTCGGCAGGAGATTCTGGGCCGTATGCGGATCGAGATCGTGGTGTTCGACGGCTTCGACGAGCTGGACGTCTTCGGGCCGTTCGAGGTGTTGTCGATGGCCGGCTTCGACGTGGCGCTGGTCGCCGTCGAACGATCGGGGCCGGTCATCAGCATGCGTGGCGTCCAACTCCAGGTGCCCGAGGTGCTGGGTCAGGCCGATGGCGTGATCGTCCCGGGTGGCGGATGGCTGAACCGGGCCCCGGAGGGTTCCTGGGCGCAGGCGCAGCGCGGTGGGCTGCCGGCGAAGCTGGCCGCACTGGCGCCATCGGCGCGGTGGGTGGCGTCGGTGTGCACCGGTGCGCTGCTCCTCGCCGCCGCCGGCCTGCTGACCGGACGGCGGGCGACCACCAACCGCAACGCGTACGACGAGTTGCGCGCCCACGACGTGACAGTCCTCGACGAGCGGGTGGTCGACGACGGTGACCGGGTCACCGCCGGCGCGCTCTCGGCCGGCCTCGATCTGGGGCTGTGGCTCACGGAACGGGAACTCGGCGTCGCCACCGCCGACCGGGTCGGCGCGACCATCGAGTACCGGCCACAGACCCGCACTCGCTGAGCAGCGCGGACAGAACGGGCGCGTCACCTTAACGCGCCGGAAACGCCCCCGCTACCAACCCTGGGAACGCTCGTCGGACAGTCGAGACCACCGACACGCGAACCGGGGTGACCATGGCCGACAGCACCACGAACGCGCCGACGTACGACGAGCCGGTGGGCCGGTCCGGAAACGGCCGGACGCTGCCCGCCCCCCGTACGAATCCGGTCCTGTCGCTGGACGACGGCGACCCGGCGGACCTGGCCACGGTCGGGGTGGAGGAGGAGTTCCACGTCGTCGACCTGCACACCCGGGAGTTGGTGCCCCGCGCCGGGGAGTTGCTCGACCGACTGCCGACGGCCTCGTTCACCGCCGAGCTGCACCGCAGCGTGGTGGAGACCAACACCGCTGTCTGCCGCACCCTGGACGAGATCCGCGCCGAGCTGACACGGCTGCGTCAGGCGGCCGTCCAGGTCGCCGACCGGGTCGGTCTGGGCATCGTGGCGGCCGGCACGGTGCCGCTGCGGGCCGACGGCGACCCCAGCGTCACCCCCACCTCCCGCTACCGGCGGATGCTCGACGAGTACCAGATGCTCGCCCGGGAGCAGTTGATCTGCGGCGCGCAGGTGCACGTCGGCGTCTCCGACCGGGACCTGGCGGTGGCTGTCACCCGCCGGGTCCAGCCGTGGCTACCGGTGCTGCTCGCCCTCTCCACCAGTTCGCCGTACTGGATGGGCCAGGACAGCGGCTACGCGAGCGTCCGGTCCCTGGTCTGGCAGCGCTGGCCCACCGCCGGCGACCCGGGCGAGGTGACCAGCGCCGCGGACCACGAGGCGCTGGTCGCCGAGCTGATCTCCTCCGAGACCATCACCGACCCCGCCATGATCTATTTCGACGTCCGGCCGTCGGCGCACGTGCCCACAGTGGAGCTGCGGGTCACCGACGCCAACGCCGACGTGGAGACCATAGTCCTGCTCACCGGCCTGTTCCGGGCACTCGTCCGACGGGAGGTCGCCGCCCTGCGCGCAGGGGCGGAGCGCACTGCCGTACGACCACCGGTGCTGCGCGCCGCCCTGTGGCGGGCCGCCCGCTCCGGGTTGGAAGGTGACCTGCTCGACCTGCCCCGCTCGGCCCGACCGGTGCCGGCCGCCCAGGCGGTCCGCCGCCTGGTGACCGACCTGCGCCCACAGCTGGAGGCGATCGGGGACTGGGAGCAGGTCAGCGACCTGAACCGGTACGCGCTGGAACGTGGCAGCTCCGCCGCCCGGCAGCGGCGGGCGTACGAGCGACGGGGCCGATTGGCCGACGTGGTCGACCTGCTGCTCGACGAGACCCGGGGTCGGGTCCGCGGTCCGCTGCCGGGTGCGCCGACACCGCCGGCGCTGCCCACGTACGCCGACGCCGGTGACGAGGTCTTCGGACCGGCCGGACCGCAACCGGCGTACGCGCCGATGCTCGCGGCCCTGCGCCAACTCGGCGCCGGGGTCCTGCGTCAACGCGAACACGACCGGGACGAGGAGCAGCGGGCCCGGGGCGTGACGTTCAGCGTGGCCGGCGAGGCGAGCACCCGGCTCTTCCCGGTCGACCTGGTGCCCCGGGTGGTGCCCGCCGCCGACTGGCGGACCCTGCGTACCGGCCTGGTGCAGCGCGCCCGCGCCCTCGACGCGTTCCTGCGCGACGTCTACGCCGACCGGGCCGTGGTGGCCGACGGCGTGGTGCCGGCGTGGGTGGTGGAGTCCTCACCCGGGCTGCGCCCGACCGGGGCGCTGATGGGCCGGCGAGGCACCCGCGCCCAGGTGTCCGGCACCGACCTCGTCCGGGACCCGGACGGCGGCTGGTACGTGCTGGAGGACAATCTGCGGGTGCCCTCCGGGATCGGCTACGCGGTGCAGAACCGTCGGCTGACCCGGGCGGTGCTGCCGGAGCTGCCGGTGCCGGAGGATCTGCTGCCCGCCGACGAGACGCCGGCGATGCTGTACCGGGCGCTGGTCGCCGCCGCGCCCGCCGCGGCCGACGACCCCGCCGTGGTGGTGCTCAGCAGCGGCCCCGGTGATCCGGCGTGGTTCGAGCATCGGCTGCTCGCCGACGAGATGGGTGTGCCGCTGACCGAGACCAGCGACCTGCTGGTGGAGGAGGGCCGGGTTCGGCTGGTCCGCGAGGGCTGCCGCCGGGAGGTCGACGTGATCTACCTGCGGATGGACGAGGAGGCACTGCTGCACGCGCCCGGCGCGGACGGGGTGCCGCTGGGCTGGCCGCTGCTCGCCGCCGTGCACGCCGGACGGCTCACCCTGGCCAACGCGCTGGGCAACGGTGTCGGTGACGACAAGGCGCTGTACGCGTACGTGCCCCGGCTGATCGAGTACTACCTGGGCGAGAAGCCGCTGCTCGGGGACGTGCCGACGTACCTGTGTGGGCTGCCCGAGCAGCGGGCCGAGGTGCTGGGCCGGCTCGACGAGCTGGTGCTCAAGCCGGTCGACGGGTACGGCGGTGACCGGGTGGTGATCGGCCCCCGCGCCGAGGCGGAGGAGTTGGACGCCGTCCGGGAGCAGATCCTCGCGGCCCCGCACCGGTGGATCGCCCAGGAGATGATCGCGCTGACCACCCACCCGGTCTTCGACGGCACGGCGCTGGCTCCCCGCCACGTCGATCTGCGGGCGTTCGTGTTCCTCGGCGACACCGCCGAGGTCGCGCCGGTGGCGCTGACCCGGGTGGCCCCGGCCGGCAGCATGATCGTCAACTCGTCGCGCGGTGGCGGGTCGAAGGACACCTGGCTGCTCGGTGGAGCCGACGAACCGTCGGCGTAACCGACGCTTGACCCACCCGTCATCGGGACGCAACCCGGTCCGCCAAGCCTGGACCGGTCAGCGGCCCCCAGCGGATCCAGCCGATGAGAGGTGTGTGCCATGTGCGGTATCGGAGGCGAGTTCCGCCTCGACGGGGCGCCACCGGACTTGGCCGCCGTCGAGCGGATGCTTCCCGCCCTGGCCTCCCGGGGCCCGGACGGCGAGGGTCGGTGGCAGCAGGGGTCGGTGGCCCTGGTGCACCGCCGGCTGCGCATCATCGACCTGTCCGACGCGGGCGCCCAGCCGATGGTCGACACCGAGCTGGGTCTGGCAATGGTCTTCAACGGCTGCATCTACAACTACCGGGAGCTGCGCGACGAGCTGACCTCGGCCGGTTACTCCTTCCGGTCCACCTCGGACACCGAGGTGATCCTCAAGGCGTACCACAGGTGGGGGACGGCCTGTGTCGAGCGGTTCTACGGGATGTTCGCGTTCGCCCTGGTCGAGCTGGCCACGCACACCCTGGTGCTGGCCCGGGACCGGCTCGGCATCAAACCGCTCTACCTGGCCGAGGGGCCGGGCCGGGTGCGTTTCGCCTCGACCCTGCCGGCGTTGCTCGCCGCCGGTGACGTGGACACCGACCTCGACCCGGTGGCGCTGCACCACTACATGAGCTTCCACTCGGTGGTGCCGGCGCCACGCACGATCCTCGCCGGGGTCCGCAAGCTGCCACCGGCCACCGTGCGGGTGATCACCGCGGACGGCCGGCGCACCGACACCACCTACTGGCGGCCGGAGTTCAACCGCGCCGCCGTCCCCGCCATGTCCGCCGACGAGTGGCAGGAACGGCTCATGGCGGCGTTGCGCACCGCCGTACGACGGAGGATGGTCGCCGATGTGCCGGTCGGCGTACTGCTCTCCGGCGGTCTCGACTCCAGCCTGATCGTCGCCCTGCTGGCCGAGCAGGGCCAGACCGGCCTGGCCACCTTCAGCATCGGCTTCGAGGCGGCGGCGGGGGAGAGCGGCGACGAGTTCCACTACTCCGACCTGATGGCCCGTCACTTCGACACCGACCACCAGCAGATCCGCATCGGCGCGAAGCGGTTCGTCCCCGCCGTGCACCAGGCCATCGCGGCGATGAGCGAGCCGATGGTCAGCCACGACTGCGTCGCGTTCCACCTGCTCTCCGAGGAGGTCTCGCAGCGCATCACAGTGGTGCAGTCCGGGCAGGGCGCCGACGAGATCCTCGCCGGCTACGACTGGTACCCGCCGATGGCCAACGTGGCCCGCGCGGACGCCGTCGAGGCGTACGCCAGGGTGTTCTTCGATCGTCGTCACGACGCGTTCGGCGGGCACCTGGCGCCCGAGTGGATGCTCGACCACGACGCCAGCCTGGAGTTCGTCGCCGCGCACTTCGGCGCGCCCGGCGCGGACACCGCGCTGGACGCGGCGCTGCGCCTGGACAGCCTGGTGATGCTCGTTGACGACCCGGTCAAGCGGGTCGACAACATGACGATGGCCTGGGGGCTGGAGGCCCGTGTGCCGTTCCTCGACCACGAGGTGGTCGAGTTGGCCGCCGCCTGCCCACCGGCCATGAAGCTGGCGCAGGGCGGCAAGGGGGTGCTGAAGGCCGCGAGTCGGGGCATCGTCCCGGACGAGGTGATCGACCGGCCGAAGGGCTACTTCCCGGTGCCCGCCATCCGGCATCTCTCCGGCCCACTGCTCGACGACGTGCGGGACGCGCTGACCGCCCGACCGGCGCGCGAGCGGGGCCTGTTCCGCAAGGACTACCTGGAGGAGTTGCTGGACGCGCCGAACGCCCGGCGGACCACGCTGGGCTCCAACGCGCTCTGGCAGCTTGGGCTGCTGGAGCTCTGGTTGCAGCGGATCGGGGTTTAGATGAGCGTACGGATTGAGTCGCCGCGCACCACCCGGCGGCCCCGACCCGCGAGCCACCGGCCGGTGTCACCGCCGGTGCCGATCAGCGAGGACTTCGCCCCCGCGCCGTCCCCCGACGGCCGCCGGGTGGCGTTCCTCTCCGACCGGGCCGGCACGCCCGGCGTCTGGGTCTGTCAGGTCGACGCGGGTGCGCCCGTCGCGCTGCCCGTCGGTGACGAGCCGGTCCTCGCGCTGAGCTGGTCCCCGGACGGCCAGTGGTTGGCCTGTGTCGTCGCCCCCGGTGGCGCGCCCCGCACCGAGCTGTGGGTGCTGCGCCCGGACGGCACGCGACGCCACCAGGTCGCCGGGTTCGGCCGCCGCAGCGCCGCGCTGGCCGGCTGGCTGCCGCACGGCGCGGTGCTGGCGGTCACCGAGACCGACGAGCACGGGCAAGCCCTGCTGGTCGACGCCGACACCGGGCACCGGCGGGTGCTCGTCCAGGGCGACCTGCTCACCCTCCTGGACGTGACCCCGGACGCCGGCACCGCGCTGCTGCGCCGCGGCCCTCGTAACGCCCGCTGGCTGGAGGTGCTCGACGTGGCCACCGGCGTTCGACGGCGGCTCCTCCCGGACACCGGGCGGGGCAGCACCGACCAGGGTTGGTTCGGCCCGGACGGCACGAGCGTGCTGGCCCGCACCGACGCGTACTCCGAACTCGCCGCGCTGGTCCGGGTCGACCTGGCCCGACCGGAGCAGCCGCCGACCCGGCTGGCCGGACGACCGGACGCCGAGTTGGAACACATCACGCCCAGCGCGGACGGGCAGCGTGGCGCGTTGCTGTGGAACACCTACGGCGGGCGCAGCGAGCTGACCCTGCTCGACTTCGCCAGCGGTGTGCAGCGGGCCGTCGCCGCCCCCGGCGAGGTGCTCGGCGACGTCGTCCTCGCCGCCGACGGCGGCCTGCTCTGCCTCACCGCGCAGGGGCCGGTGCAACCACGGGAGGTGTGGCTGGTCGACCCGTCGACCGGGGCGCCGCGCCCGCTGCGGCCGGACACCGGCCCGCGTACTGACGATGCCGGTGTCGCGCCGCAGCTGGTCGACCTCCGGGCCCGCGACGGGCTGCCGCTCTCCGGCTGGCTCTACCGCCCGGCCGGGCCGGGTCCCTGGCCGACGGCGATCAGCCTGCACGGTGGCCCGGAGGCGCAGGAGCGTCCTGGCTACAACCCGCTGTTCCAGGCCCTCGTGGCCCAGGGCATCGCGGTCTTCGCGCCCAACGTCCGGGGGTCGTCCGGGTTCGGCCGCTCGTTCGTGGCCGCCGACAACCTCGCCGGCCGCTACGGCGCGATCGCCGACGTGGCGGCCTGCGCGGACTTCCTCGTCGACACCGGCGTGGCCCGGCCCGGCCAGCTCGGCGTCCTGGGCCGCTCCTACGGCGGTTACCTGGTCCTCGCGGTGCTGGTGAACTTTCCCGGTCTGTTCGCCGCCGGGGTCGCCGAGTGCGGCATCTCCGACTTCCGGACCTTCTTCGCCGGCACCGAGCCGTGGATCGCCGCCGCCGCCGTCAGCAAGTACGGCGACCCCCGGCGGGACGCCGACCTGCTGCGCGACCTCTCCCCGCTGACCAACATCGACCGGCTGGACGTGCCGGTGCTGCTGATCCACGGCGCCAACGACACCAACGTGCCGGCGGGCGAGTCGGCGCAGGTCGCCCGGGCCCTCGCCGAGCGCGGTGTGCCGCACGGGCACCTGGTGCTCGCCGGGGAGGGGCACGACTTCCTGTCGCGGACCAACGCCGAGGCGGCCCGTACGGCCACCACCGGCTGGCTGACCCGGCACCTCGCCGCGACCGCGACCGTCGTCGGCTGAGGCGTTATCCTGCGCCGGTGGAGGTCGCGGCGCAGGACGAGCGGTTGGCCGCGGACCTGGGTCGCTGGCTGGCCGAGGTGACCTTCGTCGACCTGGACACCGACGAGGTCACCGCGCGGGTGATCGAGTCGGTGGTGCGGTGGGCCGAGGCCCAGGGCTGGCGGGTCTACCGGCGCGCACCCAGCGTGCTGCCGTTGCCACCGCCGCTGGAGCAGCGGCACTCGGTGCTCGACGTGGCGTGTGCCCGTCCCGACGGTCCGCCCGTCGTGGTGGAGGTCGACCACACCGACCGGGCCCGTACGGTGCAGAAGTTGCGCGCGGAGGCGGACGCCGGCCGGATCCCGATCTGGGTCCGGTGGGGCGTCGGGCGTTTCACAGCGCCGCCACCGCCGGTGCGGATGGTGACCGTCGAGGTGACCCGGCGGGCCGGTCCGGCCGGGCGCGGGCGGCTGCACAGCCGCGGCGGGGACCGCCCCGCCCCGGCCCACTCGACCGGCACCGGCACTGTCACCCCGCAGGCGCTGCCGATCCCGTTGACCGACAGGGCGCAGGGCCCGACCGACGACGCGGGTAAGAGCATCGAAAGCGAATCGTAAGCGGGCTCCGGCAGAGTTCTGGGTGTCACCGGAGAGCACGACAAACACCCAGGAGATCCCGATGCGCAAGCTCGTCAACTCGACCTACATCACCCTCGACGGCGTCATCGACAACCCGATGTGGACCATGCCGTACTTCGACGAGGAGGCCGCCAGCCTGGCCGGTGCGCAGACCGAGGCGGCCGACGCGATGCTGATGGGCAGGGCCACCTACGACGGCTTTTCCTCCGTCTGGCCGAACATGGATGAGAGCGACCCGACCACTGGCGCCGCGTACTTCAACAACGTCAAGAAGTACGTCGCCTCGACCACCCTGACCAACCCCACCTGGAACAACACGGAGGTGCTCCAGGGCGATCTGGTCGAGGCGGTCACCGCGCTCAAGGCCCAGGAGGGCAAGAACATCATCCAGTACGGCTTCGGCTCGGTCACCGCCCAGCTGATCCGGGCGGGCCTGGTGGACGAGGTTCGGTTCTGGATCCACCCGGTGCTGGAGGGCGGCCCCAGCCTCACCACGGCGCTGACCGACGTCAAGGCGTCGTTCGACCTGGTCGACACCCGGGTGCACAAGAGCGGCGTGATCGTCGCCTCGTACCAGCCGAAGGTGACCTCCTGAGCACCGGTCAGAGCTGGGCCCGGGCCTCGCCCGGGCTCAGCTGCGCGCCCTCGGCGAGCAGCGCGTCGAAGCGTTCCGGCCCGAGCTCGGCCCGCAGCCGTGCTGTCGTCCGGTCGGTGTCGTCGCGTTCGGCCGGCGCGGCGGGGGACTGCGTGGCGAGCCGGGCGGCGGCCGCGGCGCCGAGCAGCCGGGCGGCGACCTCGGGGGAGCGGACCGCCGCGGCCATCCCCTCCAGGGGGCCGACCGCGTCGCGCATCGTCGCCATCGCCTCGGCGACCTCGAACGCCTCGATGTGCAGGGCCAACGCGGCGTCCGGGTCGCCGCCCTGCTCGACGGCGTAGCCCAGCTCCACCAGCACCATCGGCAGGTAGAGCGCGGTTTGGCTCTCTCCCCGGCCCAGGTCGGCGAGGTGGCTGAGGTGGGTGACGGCCAGGTCGAGCTTGCCGTCGCGTCGGGCGGCCAGCCCGAGGCTCATCTCCGCGAAGATCAGTGCGCCGGGCGAGCCCTGCTCCACCGCCAGGTCGTAGGCGCGTTCGGCCAGTTCCCGACCCTGGGCGTAGTCGCGGGTCTGCACGGCGAGCCAGGCCAGCCAGGACAGTTCGGCGCAGACCTGCGGCCACAGCGCCAACTCCTCGGCCCAGCGCAGCCCCTCCCGGTGCAGTGCGAAGGCGCGCTCGTGCTCGCCGCGCATGTCGGCCAGCCCACCCACCCACTCGGTCGCCCGGAGCCGACCCCACCGGTCGCCGAGGTCGGCGAAGAGCGCGGCGCTGCGGGTCGCGGTGCGCTCCAGGGTGGCCTGGTCGCCGTTGGCGTGGGCGATGTGGGCCACTGAGGTGAGTACCGCGGCCTCGGTCCACGGGTCGGTGGCGGCGGTGGGCAGCAGCTCCGACGCCAGGGCCAGGTCGCCGTGCTCGATCACCGCGTTGGCCGCGAACCACGCGGCGTGGCTGTCCGGGTCGGCGGCCACTGCGGCGCGCACGTCGTCCGGGGAGATCACCTCACCCTGCGACAGGGCGAAGCCGACCCGCCAGGGTGCCGCGCGGGCCTCCTGCTCCGGGTCGCCGGGCACGGCCAGCGCCCGCCGTGCCTCGGTGAGTCGACCGCGCAGGAACCAGTACCAGCTCAGTGCGACCGCCAGGCGCAGCCCACCACCGTGCGCCAGTGCCGAGCGCAGGTTCGCCAGCTCGGTGTCGAGCAGCGCCAGCCACCGCCGCTGGTCGGCCCCGCGCAGCCCGGGGTCGGCGCGTTCGGCCAGCTCGGTGTAGTAGGTGGCGTGGCGCCCGCGTATCTCGTCGGCGTCGGTGAGGCGTTCCAGGCAGAACGCGGCCACCGATTCGAGCAGCCGGTATCGGGGGGCCGCGCCGGAGTCGTCGAGCACCACCAGCGACCGGTCCACCAGCCGGGCGAGGGCGTCCAGGTCGGTTCGGCAGACCTGTTCGGCGGCCTCCGGGGTGCAGCCGTCCGGGAACACCGCCAGGTGGGCGAGCACCACCCGGTCGGACTCGTCCAGGAGGTCCCAGCTCCAGCCGATCACAGCGGTGAGCGTCCGCTGCCGGGGCGGCACGTCCCGCTGCGCGGTGGTGAGCAGCCGGAACCGGTCGTCGAGCCGGTCCACCACCCCGCGTACGCCCAGCGCGCGGACCCGGGTCGCCGCCAGCTCCAACGCCAGCGGCAGACCGTCGAGGCGGCGGCACAGCTGGGCCACCGCCGTCGCAGTCTGCCCGTCGAGGCGGAAACCGCGCTGCTGCGCGGCGGCGCGGGCGACGAACAACCGGGCCGCCGCCGAGCGCCGGACCGCGTCCAGGTCACCGTCGTCCGGCACCGGCAGTGGGGGTACCTCCCAGAGCAGCTCACCGGTCAACCCGAGTGGCTCTCTGCTGGTGGCCAGCACGCTCACCCCTGACACGTCGCGCAGCAGCCGGGCGACCAGCTCGGCGACCGGTTCGATGACGTGTTCGCAGTTGTCCAGCACGAGCAGCAACTGCCGGTGCCGCAGGGCCGTGACCACCCGGTCGGCGGGGGACTGGCTCGTTCCGGCGGCCTCGTGGGCGCCCAGAGCGCCGAGCACCTGTTCGGCGACGCTGGCGTCGCCGGCCGGGAGCGGGGCCAGCTCGACCAGTCGGACACCGTCCGGGTAGGACGTGGCGCGGGCCGTCTCGGTGGCCAGCCGGGTCTTGCCGACGCCGCCCGGCCCGACCAGCGTGACGAGCCGTTGGCGGGGCAGCAGCGTCAGCAGCTCGGCCAGCGCCTCGTCCCGCCCGATCAACTCGTCGAGCGGGGCCGGCAGGTTGCTCCGGATGATCGCCGCCTTCGGCGGGACGTCAAGGCCGGCGTCCTGTTCGAGGATCCTGCGATGCAGGGCGACCAGCTCCGGGCCTGGGTCCAGGCCCAGCTCCTCGGCGAGCCGGGCCCGCAGCTCGGCGTAGCTCTCCAACGCCTCGGACTGGCGGCCGGCCGCGTACAACGCGCGCAGCTGCACCGCCCGTAGGCCTTCGCGCAGCGGGTGTCTGGCGACCAACTCGGCCAGGTCCGCGGCCACCAGGTCATGCTCACCCCGGGCCAGCCGGGCCTGCGCCAACCGCTCGTGTACGACGAGGCGCTGCTCGGCGAGGCGGGCAGCCTCGGCCCGCACGAACTCCGCGTCGGCCACGTCGGCGTACGCCTCGCCGCGCCACAACGCGAGGGCCTCGGTCAGCCGTTCGACGTCGGCGCAGCGGGCCAGCTCGTCGAAGCGGTCGACGTCGACCGCGTCGACCCGCAGCAGGTAGCCGGGCGGCCGGGACTCGACCAACTCGCGGGCACCGGGCTCGGCATCGTTGAGCGCCTTGCGCAGCTGCGACACCCGCACCTGGAGGGCTCCGGCCGGATTGGCGGGGGCGTCGTCACCCCACAGGTCGTCGATGAGGCGGTCGGCCGAGACCACCTGGTTGCGGTTGGCCAACAGGTCGGCCAGCAACGCCCGCACCTTGGTGCCGGGCACCACTACCGGCTCGCCGGCGTCCGTGGTCACGGCGAGCGGCCCGAGCACCCCGAACTGCACGGCGGTCATCTTAGTGCCGTCAACTCGCGACCCGAGGTGGACCGTAAGCGCGTTGGCCAACTCCACAATCTTGCGCTTTGTGCAGTGCCATAAGGGGTCGAAAGATGCGTAACGGCCGCAGAAAGTGCAAGATCGCGGGCAGGGGGCCCGGCGCGAAGGTTCGCCACACCTGGTCGTGGCGTGTGGGCGCATTAACGGGTAGAAACATCTCAACCCCTTCCGGCCCGGCCCAACCTCCGGCGGCAAGGGTCAGAGAGCGCTCTCACCGCCCCAGCTGCGCCGGAAGTACGCCCGGCCAGCGGAGAGGACGAACCACATGACAACCCCGTCCCGAGACGTGCGCCGGAGATCCGGTCGTACCCTCCTGCTCGCCCTGGTGTTGACCACCGCCACCACGATGACCAGCACGGCGGCCAGCGCCGGCCGCCCGACGCACGGCGCACCCGACTTCGGCCCTAACGTGACGATCTTCGACCCGTCCATGCCGCTCGGCGAGATCCAGCAGACCCTCGACGCGGCGCACGCCCGGCAGGTCGACAACGAGATGGGCACCGAGCGGCACGCCTACCTGTTCAAGCCCGGCACGTACGGCACTGCCGCACAGCCGTTGCAGGCCAAGGTCGGCTACTACACCGAGGTGTCCGGCCTGGGCGCCTCGCCGACCGACGTCACGGTCAACGGCAAGCTGGAGGTCTACAACCGCTGCCTCGCCGACGGCGGCACCGGCAACTGCCTCGCGCTGGTCAACTTCTGGCGCACCCTGTCCAACCTGTCGCTCACCATCAACGCGGCCGGCCAGGACGACTGCCGGTCGTCGGCGAACTTCTGGGCGGTCTCCCAGGCGGTGTCGATGCGCCGACTGAACATCGGCGGCGGCGGTCTGTCGCTGATGGACTACTGCACCGCCGGCCCGCAGTTCGCCAGCGGCGGGTTCATCGCCGACTCACGGCTGCCGGCCACGACGAACGGTTCGCAGCAACAGTGGCTGACCCGCAACAGCGAGGTCGGCGGCTGGTCCAACGCGGTGTGGAACCAGGTGTTCGCGGGGGTCGAGGGAGCGCCAGACGACGCCACGTTCCCCGACCCGCCGTACACCACGCTGGAGACCACCCCGCTCAGCCGGGAGAAGCCCTACCTCTTCGTCGACGGCAAGGGCCGGTACCAGGTGCGGGTGCCCGCCGCGCAGCGCGACAGCCGGGGCGTCTCCTGGGCTGACGGCATCACGCCGGGGCGCACCATCGGGATCGGCGACTTCTTCATCGCCAAGCCGTCCGACTCGGTGCGCGTCATCAACAGCCAGTTGGCGCGCGGCAAGCACCTGCTGCTCACGCCCGGCACGTACGGCATCGCGCGCAGCATCGAGATCCGGCGCCCGAACACAGTGGTGCTGGGGATCGGGCACGCCACGCTGACCGCCGAGAACGGCGCGATCCCGCTGGACGTGGCCGGCGTGCCCGGGGTGATCGTCGCCGGTGTCACGATCGACGCCGGCCCCGTCGAGTCGCCGGTCCTGCTGCGGGTCGGACGTGAGCACGGCCGCAACGCGAGCAGCCCGCACAACCCGACCACGCTCTCCGACGTGTACTTCCGGGTCGGTGGCCCGCACATCGGGCGGACGAACACCGCGCTGGAGGTCAACAGCGACAACGTGCTCATCGACCACACCTGGGTGTGGCGCGGTGATCACGGCGTCGAGGGCTTCACCGAGGGGGTCAACGGTGACACCGACCGCTGGCGTACCAACACCGGTCGCTACGGGGCCATCATCAACGGCGACCACGTGACCGCTACCGGCCTCTTCGTCGAGCACTTCCAGCGCTACAACACGGTCTGGAACGGCGAGCACGGCACCACGATCCTCTATCAGAACGAGCTGCCGTACGACCCGCCGACGCAGGCCGACTGGATGAACGGCGCGGTCGAGGGCTGGGCCGGGTACAAGGTCGGCGACCGCGTACGTCACCACACCCTGTACGGGGGCGGGGTGTACGTGTTCAACCAGAACAACCCGTCGATCCACACCGAGAACGGCTTCGAGGTGCCGAACCGGCCCGGGGTGCGGCTGCACCACATCATGACCGTCAACCTCAGCGCCGGCACGATCGACCATGTGGTCAACGGCGTCGGGGACGCGGCCGACATGACCAAGGTCGGCGTTCCGGTCTACCTGAAGCAGTACCCGACCCCGTAGCGGGGATCGGGCGTACCGACGGGGCCGGAGCCGGCAGTGGCTCCGGCCCCGTCGTCGGTGGCGAGGGCGTCCGCAGAGGAAGAATCCGGGTCGACGGTCTTGAATTCCTATCGAGTCGGTAGGAAAATACGTGAATGCCGGTTGGTCCGCTCCTCACGTCGCGTCGGGTCGTCGACCTGATGCGAACCGCCAGTGAGCTCTGTCCGGGCACACCGGGCACCGACTGAGCACCGCAGCACCGCACCCCTCTTCCGGCCGCACCGCCGGCTCGCGCGTCGACGCGTGACCCGGCGCGGCTCCGCACGCTCGTCACCGCGCTTCTGAACCGATCCGGCACCGCCGGATCGGTTCACCACCATGGAGGTACGCCATGACATCCGACCAGCCACCGCCCACACCGCCGACGGCCGGCGCGTCCCGGCTCGCGTTCAACGAGGACTGGGCGGCGACCATCCTCGGCCTGGCCCTGCTCGCCCTGGTCCTGTTGGGTGCCATTCCCGCCGGGCTGGTGCCCTGATGACCGCCGACGCGACCCGGACGGGCACCGAGCCCGCCACGGCCGAGGCCACCCGCCTCGACGACGCCACCCGCCTCGACGACGCCACCTCCGCCGACGACCCGCCGGCCGAGGACGTGGTCGAGCGCGACACGTCGTCGACCACCGCCGACCCTGCCGAGCCGACCAGCGTGGCCCGTGACGGGGCGTTCTGGGCATGGACGGCGCTCGGCCTGCTGATCGTGGTCGGTCTCGCCGCGCTCACCCGCTACCTGGAGCAGAACGTCCCGGCCTGGGCCGAGGGCACCGCCGTCGAGGACATCGGAGCGGCGATCGAGTACCCGATCTACGCGATCCTGCTCGGCCTGCTCGGCAACGTCGCCGTCACGCTGGTCGGGTGGCGGGACCGGATCGCCGCTGCCTTCCGGACCGAGTTCTTCATCAAGACCGGTCTGGTGCTGCTCGGGGCGTCGATCAACCTGGCCGTCATCGCCAGCGCCGCCGGCCCGGCGATCGCCCAGGCGATCCTGCTGATCAGCGGGGTGTTCCTGTTCACCTGGTGGTTGGCCGGCAGGTTCGGCCTCGACGACAAGCTGCGGGCGCTGCTCGCGTCGGCGGTGTCGATCTGCGGGGTCAGCGCGGCGATCGCCGCCGCCGGCGCCGTACGGGCGCGCCGCGAACAGTTGGCCTACACGGCGAGTCTGGTCATCGTCTTCGCGTTGCCGTCCATCTTCATTCTGCCCTGGTTGGCCGACGTGTTCGGGCTCTCCGACGCGGTGGCCGGCGCATGGATCGGTGGCAACATCGACACCACAGCGGCGGTCACCGCGGCGGGAGCGCTCGCCGGTGAGGAGGCGCTCCAGATCGCCAGCATCGTCAAGGTCGCCCAGAATGCCCTGATGGGTGTGGTGGCGGTCGCGCTCACCGCGTACTTCACACTGCGGGTGGAACGACGGCCCGGCGCGGCCCGACCGGGCCTCGGTGAGCTGTGGACGCGGTTTCCGAAGTTCGTCCTCGGTTTCATAGCGGCCTCGGTCATCGCCACCTGGTACCTCGACGCGGCTGGCGCGGACGGTAAGGCCACCATCGCCATCGTCAACGACCTGCGCGTGTGGTTCCTGATCCTGGCCTTCGTCAGCATCGGCCTGGAGGTCCGGGTCGCGTCGCTGCGGGAGGCGGGCTGGCGACCGGTGGCGGTGTTCGCCAGTGCCACGGTGTTCAACCTGGCGTTGGCGCTCGCCCTGGCGTCCCTGCTGTTCCGCAACTTCTCGGCCTGAGTCGGCCGGCCGCCCCTGCGGACGGTGGTGGGGCCGGAGCCAGTCTGGCTCCGGCCCCATCGCGATCAGCGGGGCGGTGTCGTCGAGGTGGTCGGCGCGCGGTGGGACCGACCCGATCGGGTGTGCGAGGTGGGCGTCTTCACCGGGTCGAACGGAAGGTCCTTCCTGGTCCGCTCGGGCACCGCCAGGAACGACGCCGCCGACTCGGTGGCCCGCTTGGCGCGGCGCGGTGTGGCTGCCGTGGCGGGGGTGTTCTTCGTCGACCGGCTGTGCCGGCCGCCGGCCTTGTGCCGGCCGGTGCGCGTCTCGGCTCCCGCGACTGTCACCGGGCTGGGGATCAGCACGGGGCGGGCGCTGGCGGTGCGGCCCGTGCGCCGGTGCCGTGCGCGTCCGCTGCCGGTCTTGAAGCCGAGGGCGGGCCGTTCCACCAGGTGCCAGGAGAGAACGGCGAACAGGAGCGCGCCGAGCAGGCTCAGCACGATGTAGCCGAGCATCCCGAACCGGGTCCCGCCGAGCAGGGCGATCATCTGCTGCACCGGGAAGCCGTAGATGTAGATGCCGTAGGTGTAGTCGTGCCGGCGGCTGATCCCGGACAGCCGCTTCGGCAGCGCGACGGCGGCGAAGAGCACCAGGTAGGCGAAGGCCGGCAGGCCCACAGCGAAGAACCCGCCCAGCCACAGCGAGCCGACCAACGCGACGCCGGCCAGCACGGCCAGCTCTCTGGTCACCGGGATCCGGTGCGCGTACAGGCGGGCGGCGGCGCCGAGCAGGAACAGGAAGCCGAGCATCAGCGTCCAGTCGGCGGCGAACGCGCCGAGCAGCGGGAACGGTCCGATCGCGCCGTGTTGTGGCGGGCGGGAGCTCCAGGTCGGTGCCGTGAAGAAGTCCCGTAGGACCAGGGCGTAACAGACGGCGGTCAGGACGAGCACCGCGCGAGGTGCCCGGTGCAGCACCGAGGTCACCACGAGGATGCCGACGATCCCGTAGAACGCCAGGTCGTACCTCAGCGTCCACAGTGAACCGTCGAACGCGCTCGGGCCGCCGACGATCAGACCGTAGGGGGTGTCGGCCAGCAACCCCGAGATGGGGAACTGCTCCATCGAGGCGAGGACGTTCGTCGTGACGTAGTCGAAGGGCCCCTCAGGGTGCCCCCAGAACCCGTCG
>NZ_JBEZGJ010000086.1:0-30428 GCF_040649965.1 Micromonospora sp. NPDC048843 | reverse complement strand
TGATGTCTGTGAGTCATCACGATGACTCACAGACATCACGCTCCTCAGTTAGTCCTGCGCCCGGTCCAGCTCGCCGGTGGCGGCGAGGCGCTGGTACCAGTGGGCGCTGTCCTTCCAGGTGCGGACCTGGGTGTCGTAGTCGACCCGGATGATGCCGAAGCGGCGGTCGTAGCCGTAGCCCCACTCGAAGTTGTCCAGCAACGACCAGACGAAGTAGCCGCGCACGTCCGCGCCCTGCGCGCGGGCGTCGGCCATCGCGCCGATGTGTCGACGCAGGTAGTCGATCCGCCGGTCGTCGTGGATCCGGCCGTCGGCCGACACCACATCGTCGAACGCCGCGCCGTTCTCAGTGATCATCATGGGCTGGCTGGGGTATTCGCGCTGGAGGCGCAGCAGCAGCTCGGTCAGCGCCGGCGGGTCGATGTTCCACCCCATCGCCGTGTACGGGCCGGGCTGCGGCAGGAAGTCGACGCTCTCCGCGGCCACCCACGGCGTCGAGGTCGACGCGCCGTGCCCGTCGGCGTCGGAGCGGGCCGACACCCCGTCCCAGGCCCGGACCAGGGTGCTGGAGTAGTAGTTGACCCCGAGCACGTCCAGTGGCACCGCGATCAGCTTCTCGTCGCCCTCGCGGACGAACGACCAGTCGGTGACGGAGGCGGTGTCGGCCAGCAGGTCGGCCGGGTACTCCCCGTCCAGCATCGGGCCGAGGAACGCCCGGTTCGCCAACGCGTCGATCCGCCGGACCGCGTCCTGGTCGGCGGCCGAGTCGGACGCGCCCCGGATGACGTGCAGGTTCAGCGTCACCGACAGCTCGGCGGACGGGGCCAGCTCCCGGACCACCCGACCGGCCAGGCCGTGCGCGAGGTTGAGGTGGTGCACCGCGGCCAGCGCCGCCGCCGGTTCGGTCCGACCCGGCGCGTGCACGCCGGAGGCGTAGCCCAGGTACGCCGAGCACCACGGCTCGTTGAGCGTCGTCCAGGTGTGCACCCGGTCGCCCAGCGCGCCGACGATGCCCGCCGCGTACTCCTGGAAGCGCAACGCGGTCTCCCGCGCCGCCCACCCGCCGGCGTCCTCCAACTCCTGCGGCAGGTCCCAGTGGTACATGGTGGCCACCGGGCGGACGCCCCGCTCCAGCAGCCCGTCCACCAGCCGCGAGTAGAAGTCGATGCCGGCCTGGTTGAACCGGCCCGAGCCGCCCGGCTGCACCCGGGGCCAGGAGATGGAGAACCGGTACGCGCCGAGGCCCAGGTCGGCGATGTGCCCGAGGTCGTCGGCCCACCGGTGGTAGTGGTCGGCGGCCACGTCACCGGTGTCACCGTTGAGGGTCCGACCGGGTGTGTGGCTGTAGGTGTCCCAGATGGACGGTCCGCGCCCGTCCTCGGTCGCCGCGCCCTCGATCTGGTACGCGGCAGTAGCCGAGCCCCAGACGAAGCTCTCCGGGAAGTGGTGTTGCGTCATCGTTCCGTCCCCTGGATCTCGCAGATGTAGCCCGTCGAGGTGCCGGCTACCAGTTCGGCGCTGGCCGTCCCACCCTCGTAGCGCACGTCGAACTCGGCGCCCGGCCCGTTGCCGGGTGACGGTACCCGTACCCGGGTCCGCTGCCCCTCGGTCGGTGCGTACACCCGCAGCCGCACATCGTCGGCCCACTCGTAGTCCGGTCGGTCGGTGCGCGAGCCGAACGGGATGACCGCGCCCGGTCGGGCCAGCACCGGCAGGCTGTCGAAGCCGTGCTTCTCGGTCAACCAGGCCGGGCCGGTGACCTGCGCGCCGGTGACCAGGTGTGTCCAGGTGCCGGCGGGGACGTAGTACGTGACGTCGCCGTCGGCGCTGAGCACCGGGGCGACCAGCACGTCCGGGCCGAGCATGTACTGCCGGTCCAGGTGCGCAGTCGCCGGGTCGTCCGGGAACTCCAGGAACATCGGCCGCATCACCGGCGTCCCGTCGCGGTGTGCCTCCTGGGCGGCGGCCGCCAGGTACGGCATCAGGCCGAGCTTGAGGTGGGTGAAGTGCCGCAGCACGTCCACTGCCTCCTCGTCGTACGCCCACGGCACCCGGTACGAGCCGGACCCGTGCAGCCGGGAGTGCGAGGAGAGCAGCCCGAAGGCGACCCACCGTTTGAACACCGCTGGGTCGGGAGTGCCCTCGAAGCCGCCGATGTCGTGGCTCCAGTAGCCGAAGCCGGACGCGGCCAGGGACAGCCCGCCGCGCAGCGACTCGGCCATCGCGACGAACGTCGACTCGCAGTCGCCGCCCCAGTGCACCGGGAACTGCTGCCCGCCGACGGTGGCCGAGCGGGCGAACAGCACCGCCTCGCCTTCGCCGCGCTCGGTCTCCAGCAGCTCGAAGACCGCCTTGTTGTAGAGGTACGAGTAGTAGTTGTGCATCCGCTGCGGGTCCGAGCCGTCGTGCCACACCACGTCGGTCGGGATGCGCTCGCCGAAGTCGGTCTTGAAGCAGTCGACGCCCATGTCCAGCAGGGCCTTGAGCTTGCCGGTGAACCAGCGGACCGCGTCCGGGTTGGTGAAGTCGACAAGCGCCATGCCGGCCTGCCACTTGTCCCACTGCCAGACCGAACCGTCCGGGTTGCGCACCAGGTAACCAGCCTCGCGGCCCTCCTCGAAGAGGTACGAGCGCTGCGCGATGTACGGGTTGATCCAGACGCACACCTTCAGGTCGCGCTCGTGCAGCCGGCGCAGCATCCCGTCCGGGTCGGGGAAGGTCGCCGGGTCCCAGATGAAGTCGACCCAGTGGAACTGACGCATCCAGAAACAGTCGAAGTGGAACACCGACAGCGGGAGCCCGCGCTCGGCCATCCCGTCGACGAACTCGGTCACCGTCTTCTCGTCGTACGAGGTGGTGAACGAGGTGGACAACCAGAGGCCGTACGACCAGGCGGGGATCCGGGCGGGACGGCCGGTGAGGGCGGTGTACCGGCGCAGCACGTCCTTCGGGTGGGGCCCGTCGATGACGTAGTAGGTGAGCGACTGGCCCTCGACGCTGAACTGGGTCTGGGTGACGACCTCGGAGCCGACCTCGAACGACACGTGCTCCGGGTGGTCCACGAAGACCCCGTAGCCGGCGCTGCTCAGGTAGAACGGCACGTTCTTGTACGCCTGCTCGCTGGCGGTGCCACCGTCGGCGTTCCAGATGTCGACGGTCTGCCCGTTCTTCACGAACGGGCCGAAGCGCTCGCCCAACCCGTACACCGTCTCACCGACACCGAGGGCGAGCCGTTCGTGTACGTGCCGGCGGCCCTCGGCGTCGGTGACGACGCCGATGCTGCGGGCGGTGGACGCGGTGACCAGCCGGTCGCCGTGCAGGAAGTCGACCCGCCACCCGTCGATGAGCGCGACCCGCGCGGTCAGCTCGCCGGTGGTCAGCGTCGCGCTGAGCCCTGTGACGTCGACGGTGACCGGGTGCGTCTCGTCGGTGCTCAGCCCGAAGTGCGGCTCGCGGGGCAGCCCGCCGGTGTGGTGGGCGATGGTCACCCCGATGACGCCGGGGGCGGGCGAGAAGAACCGGACGGTGACCAGCGGGCGGTTGAGGGTGTCGCCGCGTCCGGTGATCTGGCCGGTCGGTGCGAAGACGGTGAAGCCGCGCTCGTCCGGCTCGACCGACTCCACGGTGCCGGGCCGCAGGACGCTGACGCCGGGGCGCAGCTGCCAGTACCCGTCGGTGAACTTCACTTCTCGGCTCCTGCCGTGATGCCGCGCGCCAGGGTGCGCTGGAAGATGAGGAAGAAGAGGATGGCCGGCACCAGGCTGATCAGCGCGCCAGCGTTGGTGGTCGGAGCGTCCATCAGCCGGTCGCCCTGCAACGACGCGAGCGCGACCGGAATGGTCTGCGTCTGGTTGTCGATCAGCATGACCAGCGGGATGAGGAACTCGTTCCACGTCCAGATGAAGAAGAAGATGAGCAGCACCGCGAGGGTGGGTCGCAGGTTGGGGAAGACCACCCGCCACAGCACCGTCCACTTGCCGGCGCCGTCCAGCGCGGCGGCCTCCAGCAGCGAGCGCGGGAACGTGCCCATCACCGAGGCGAGCAGGTACGTGCCGAAGGCGCTCTGGATCACGGTGAAGATGATGATCACCGAGAGCTGGGTGTTGTAGAGGCCGACCTGCTTCGCCGCGTAGTACAGCGGGTAGATCAGCGCCTCCTGCGGCAGCATGTTGGCCAGCAGGAACAAACCGACGATCCACAGCCGGCCCCGGACCCGGCCGATGCCCAGCGCGTACGCGTTGAGCAGTGACACGGCGACGCCGAACACTGCCACCGAGCCGGCGATGATCGCCGAATTCCAGAACTTCAGCGGGAAGTTCACCTCGGTCCAGTACGTGCGCAGGCCCTTCGTGTAGAACTCCGTCGGCCAGCTCAGCGGGCCGCCCGAGGAGTAGTCGCCGGGCGACTTGAACGCGTTGAGCAGCATGAACGCGAACGGCACCAGCATGACGAGCGCGCCGAGGGTGACCAGGGCGAGCACCACCCAGCGGCTGACGCCGCGGTGGTGTCGATCGCGTACGGGCCGGGCCGGCGTCACCGGCGCGGTGCTCGGTGTGAGCGTGACGGCCATGTCAGAACCCCCGGTCCCGGCGCTCGCTGCGGGCCTGCATCCAGATGAAGACCCCGGCCACCACCACGATGATCAGTGTCAGCACCATCGAGATCGCGGAGCCGTAGCCGACCTGCAGCTTCTTGAAGAACGTGTAGTAGGCGAAGTACGAGGGCACGTTCGTGGCATTGTCCGGGCCGCCCCGGGTCAGGGCGAAGATCGGCCCGAACACCTTCAACGCGGCGATCGTGCAGGTCAAGGCCACCACGAAGGTCTCCGGCCGGATCTGCGGAAGGGTGATCGCCCGGAACCGGTGCAGCCAGTTCGCGCCGTCGACCTCGGCCGCCTCGTACAGCTCGGGGTCGACGCGCTGCAACGCCGCCATGAAGACGACCACCGGATAGCCGATCTGCACCCAGATCATCACTGCCATCACGGCCGGCAGGGCGGTGCCCGGGTCGCCGAGCCAGTCGTGGCGTAACGCGCCGAGACCGACCGCGTCGAGGAGGCTGTTGAACGCCCCGTCGGGGCGCAGGATCCAGCCCCAGACGATGCCGGCCACCACGACGGGCAGCACCTGCGGGAGGTAGAACGCCGCCCGCAGCGCGGCGGCGGTGCGGGGCTTGAACCGGCGGCCGATGACGTCGAAGAGCACAGCGGCGAGCAGCAGCCCGAGCACCGTGGGCACCACCACCATCGCGACGAGCATCCAGACGGTGTTGCGGAACGACGCCCAGAACACGTCGTCCTGCAGCAACTGCTGGTAGTTGTCCAGGCCGACCCACCGGGGGTCGCCGATGCCGGACCACTTGGTCAGCGACAGATAGAGGGTGCCGACCAGCGGCGCGCCGATGACCAGGAGAAAGAGCACAGCTCCGGGGAGCAGGTAGAGCCAGTACGCCGCGTTGCGGCCGCGGCGTCTGCGGCTGGGCGCGGGCGGGGTGGGGGTCGCGGCCGGCGGTGTGGCGGCGACCGTCTCGGAGACTGCCATGGAGGATCCTTCCCGGCGGGGCGGGCGGGCGCGCCGGTCGTGCCGGTCGCGCCCGCCGCTCGCCGTGTCACTTGCCGGTGATCTCCTTGACGCCATCGGCGTACGGCTTGGCGATCGTGTCGAGAACCTGGTCGGGCGACTTCGAGCCGTTGATCAGACCCTGGAAGCCGGAGACCAGCACGTCGTAGTAGCCGGGGACCGGCCAGTCCGGGTAGAAGGCCAGCCCGTCGGACTTGCTGACCGTGTTGAAGTCCTCGATCAGCTTGCGGTCCTTCGGGTCGCTGATCTTCGACGCGTCGGCGGCGACCGGAACACCACCGTTGTTGCCGATCAGATCCTGGATCTCCGGACGCAGGGTGATGTCGATGAAGTCGTACGCCAGGCTCTTGGCCTTGCTGTTCTCCGGAACCACCCAGAGGTTGCCGGAGGAGCCGGCCTGAAGGGTGTTGCCGGGGAAGAGGAAGGTGTCCCAGTTGGCCTTCATCTCGGTCTTGAACCGGCCGTACCACCAGCTACCCGAGACGATCATCGGAACCTTGCCGCCGATGAAGGCGGTGCCCATGTCCTCGGCCTTGAGGCTTGCCGAGTTCTTCGCCACGTAGCCCTTCTGCACCCACTGGGCGAAGGTGTCAGCGCCGTACTTGAGCGGGTCGGCCTTGAAGTCGACAGGGTTCTTGTAGAGCTGGTAGTTGTCGACGAACTGCCTGTCGCCCTTGGAGAGGGCGAGCTGGTAGAAGAGCTGCCCGGCCGGGTACTCGGCGCCGGCCATGCCCAGCGGGGTGATGCCCTTGCCGACGAAGGTGTCCATCGCGGCGGTCATCTCGGCCATAGTGGTCGGGACCTTGACGCCGTTGCTCTGGAACAGGTCCTTGTTGTAGTAGACGGTGACGTACTCGCCGTAGTTCGGCACACCGAACCACTTGCCGGAGCCCATCACGCCCTTGTCGCTGTACCGGGCGGTGGTCTGCAGGCTGGGGCTGAGCTTGCCGGCCCAGCCGCGCTTGTCGGCCTCGCTGCTCAGGTCGGCCAGCAGGCCCTGCGAGGAGAGCAGCCCGGCGGTCGCGTTGCCCTTGTTGTACTCCATGATGTCCGGGCCCTCGGACGAGTTGATGATCATGCCCGCGTTCTGCTGGATCTGCTCGAACGCCTTGCGCTCGAAGCGCACCTCGACGCCCGGGTGCTCGGACTTGAAGATCTCGATGGCCCGGTTCCAGCCGACGCCCATGGCGCTGTTCTCGCTCTCGTAGTGCCAGAGCTTGAGAACCTTGGCGTCGCTGTTGTCCCCGCTGTCACCACTGCCGCAGGCGGCCACGGTGGTCGTCGCTGTCGCCGCCAGGGCGATCGCGGCGACGAGCCGGCGGAATCGCTGCATTAGCATCCTCCTCGTTGAGTACTAGCCGGTACTTCACGGGGCCCGCCGTCGCGTTGCAGCGCGGCGGCGGGCCATTTACTGATCGGCCCCCATTGGCTGGCGGCTTCGAGGCGCGGCGGTCGACCCCCGGATCTCCAACGTGCACGGCAGCAGTTGCTGGTGACGAAGGTCGGCGGGGCCGTCCAGGTGGCGCGTCAGCGCCTCGATCGCGATCCGGCCGAGCGCCGAACCGGGTGACGTCATGGCGGTCAGCGCCGGGGTGGCCAGTTCGGCGACCTGCGGCGAGGTGACCATCGAGACGACGGAGACGTCGTCGGGCACTGACAACCCACGGCCGGTCAGCTCGCCGAGGATGCCGAAGATCGCCGTCTCGTTCATGGCCAGCACCGCGGTCAGCTCCGGGGCCTGCGCGAACGCGGCGGCCAGGGCGGCCCGCCCGCCGGCGGCGCTGTCCTCGGCCGCGATCATCACCGGCTCCAGGCCGTGCCCGGTCATCGCCGCGGTGAAGGCGTCCCGGGTACGCAACGCGGGCCCGTAACCGCTGGCCAGCGTGGCGGCCGAGTGGTTGACGTAGACGATCCGCCGGTGCCCGAGGCCGACCAGGTGCGCGACGGCCTCCCGGACGGTCTGGTCGAAGTCGATGTCGACGTAGGAGAGCGTGCTGGTGTCGCCGGTGCGGCCGATCAGCACCAGCGGCACCCCCGTCTCCTGGAGCACTGTGACCCGCTCGTCGGCCAGCTGGACCTCCATCAGCACGACCCCGTCGAGCATCCGCTGACTGGCCAGCCGACGCAGGTCGTCGAGGTCGCCGCCTCCGACAGGCGAGAGCACCAGGTGGTAGCCGGCGACGCTGGCCGCGGCGGCGGCACCGGTGACGAAGGCGGTCTCGGTGGCGCCGAGGCCGCGTTCGTCCATCGGCATCAGCAGGCCGAGGATTCGGCTGCGCCGGCTGGCCAGCCCACGGGCCATCGCGTTGGGCTGGTAGTCGAGCTGTGCCATCGCGGCGAGCACCTTGTTGCGGGTGGCCTGCGAGATCGGCCGGGTGCCGGTGAGCACGTACGAGACCGTGCTGACCGAGACCTGCGCGAGGCGGGCGACGTCGTGCATGGTGGCCACCGCGCACCTCCTCCGGCCTGGGGTGGGACCGCTCCCGAACTTCGTCGAAGCGTTTCGACGAAGCGGTTCGACAGGACGCTAGGCCACCTGTTACGGCGACGTCAATAGCCGATGTCGAAAACAATTCAGGGGGCGCGCGGGGCGCGGGGCGCGGGGGAGTGCCCGGCGCCTTGGGGCGGGGCGTGGGTCAGGGCAGGTTGAAGAGGATGGCGGCGTTTCTCCAGCAGACCGCGCGTAGCCAGTCGTCGCCCAGGTCCAGCCGGGCCAGCCCGGTCACCTGGTCGGCGTACGGGTACGGGATGTTCGGGAAGTCGCTGCCCAGCAGCACCTTGCCGGCCAACCCCAACTCGCGCAACCGGGGCAACTCCTCGGCCGGAAAGGGGACGAACTGGTCGAAGAAGGGCGTGAAGGCCATTGTGGTGTCCAGCCGGACCCGCTCGTACGTCTCGGCGAGGTCCAGGAAGGCCCGGTAGTCCGGGGCGCCCATGTGCGCCACCACGGCGGTCAGCCGAGGGTGGCGGGCGAGCAGGGCGGCGAACGGTTCCGGGCCGGTGTTGGTGGTCCCCACCGGGGCGTGCCCGGCGTGCACCACCACCGGCACATCCGCGTCGGACAGCATCCCCCACACCGGGTCCAGCGCCGGATCGGTGGGCGCGAAGCCGCCGACCTGGAGGTGCAACTTGAACACCCGGGCACCTTCGGCGAGGGCCGCCTCGACGTACCCGGGAGCGTCCGGCTCCGGGTAGAACGTGGCCGAGGCCAGGCACCCGGGGGTGTCGCGGGCGAAGTCCAGCGTCCAGCGGTTGAGTTCCGCCGCCATGCCCGGTCGGTGCGCGTACGCCAGGGCACTGAACGCCAGCACCCCGAGTCGGCGCAGGTGCGCTACCCGGTCGGCGTCGCTCCACCGGTAGCGGATCGGCCATTCGGTGCCGACCAGCGGCCCGGCGGCGTCGAAGTAGGCCCACACCCGACGCAGCAGGCGCGGCGGCAGGAAGTGAACGTGCACGTCGGCGAGGCCGGGCAACCCCAGGGCGCGGCAGAACTCCGGTACGCGGTCGTCCTCAGCCGGCGGGATCGCCGACGCCGGATCGGTCATATGTCGATGTCGAAACGGCTCAGCACCGAGGGCGCGATCAGGCCGACGGTGGCGAGCGCGGAGACGACCGTCAGCGCGATGCGCATCCCGACCACTTCGGCCTTGCTGCCGACGCGTAGGGCGATGCTGTTCGGCAGGCCGATCATCATCCACATGCGCCGCTTGATGGGGATCGGCCAGAGGATCGGCACGCCCGCTCTGGTGATCATGTCGCCGAGGATGTGCACGAAGCAGCCCACGCCCAGCGCGGTGCCGATCAGCGGATAGCCGCGTCCGCCCGGCAGGTTGGCGAAGGTGAACCAGGCCGCCCCGGCCGACGCGAGAGTGATGATCACCCACCCGGCCCGCTCGGCCCACTCGTCGAACAGCCCGCGCAGCGCCAGGCCGAACATGAAGAACAGGATGGTGATGACCGCCCACTTGCCGTACGCGGCGCAGAGCGCCGTGGTGCCCCAGCCGACCAGCAGTGTGAACGGCAGCGTGTGGGTCAGCGTCCGGTGCCCGTTGCTGCGTCGTGGGTCCCTGCTGAGCTTGGTGGCGTAGTAGACCCCGAGAGAGATCTTCTCCATCACCTCGGCGGCGAAGAGCGAGAAGACTCCGAAGGTGCGGGCCACGGTGGCCCCACCCTGGTTCTTGGTCACCTTGCCCGACATGTCGAGGTCGGGAAAGAGCGCGCCGCCGGCGCACACAGCGGTGCCCACCGCCAACGCGAGCGGCGACTGGTGGTAGTCGGCGAACTGCTCCAGTGCCCAGGAGCCAGCCAGCCACACCGCCGCGCCGGACAGCGCGTGTTGCGGTCCCATCATCTCGGCTCACCCTCCCCAGGGATCTTGAGCGCCCAAAACTACGCCACTGTAGTCAGCGTCGGCGCCGCAGGGGCATCACCCGGAAGGTCCACATCGGACCGTGTCACAGGGTGGGGGTGAAGCTCTGCCGGATCATCGGCAAGTATGCCGCGTTGACCTGCCAGTCGAACTCTTCTGTCAACCACGAGACGGTGTAGGAGCGATCGGCCGAGGTGTTGGCCAACAGCCGGAAGCTGTGCACCGGAACGCCGACGGCGTTCTGCCAGCCGCACTCCCACACCGCGCCACCCGCGAAGATGTCCATCGCGGAGATGTCCAGCTTGCGATAGTCCGGCAGCGCGGCACTCGCCGTCAGCCGAGCCTCCTCGGCCTTCCAGTGCGCCACCGGATCCGGGCGGGCCGGCCCCGCCTCGACGCTGAGCACCCGGGACCCGCCGGATTTCCGGAAGCAGGTCACCGAGCCCTCGGTCCAGCGCGCCCACCCGACCGGCGCGGCGATCCGGAACCCGGTCGGGTCGTCGTACCAGGTCCAGCCCTCACGCAGCCCGTACTTCACGTCGGGTGGCGGTGACACCGCCACCACCGGGGTCGCCGACGGGGGCGGGGACGACGTGCAGGCGAACGCCGCCGGCCGGGAGGTCGGCGCGCCACCGCCGGAGCCGGACGGTGTGGTCCGGTCATCGTGTTGGTTGACCAGCGCAAGCGTGACGCCTCCAGCGACGAGCACAGCGGCGGCCGCGCCACCCAGGGCGATCAGGCGCCGTCGCCGGCCAGGTGGGCGCCGCTTGTTCGGGGTCGGCATGGCGGGCTCGCCAGACGGGGCCACCGGTTCGACCGGGTGCGGCGCGATGGCCCGTCCGGCGCTGCGGATCGCCGCGACCGCTGAGGAGCGGACCGACCCGGCGGGCTCGTCGTCGTTCGCCGCGGCGCTGCGCAACAGCGGCTCCGCCTCGGCGGCGGTCAACCGCCGCCAGGGGTCGCGCTGCAACAGGCCGAGGATGGCGGGACGCAACGGGCCGGCTCGACGCATCGGGTCCGGTGGTTCGGTGGCCAACGCGCTGAGCGTCGCCATCGCGCTAGACCGTGCGTACGGTGACTGCCCCTCGACCGTCGCGTAGAGCGTCGCGCCCAGCGACCACATGTCGGTGCGGGCGTCGGACACCCCTTCGCGGGCTCGTTCGGGCGCGACGAACTGCGGCGAGCCGAGCACCGTGCCGGGCCCGGTCATCACACCCTCACCGCCGTCGAAGGTGGCAAGGCCGAAGTCGGTGAGCACCACCCGCCCGTCGTCGGCCACCAGCACGTTGTGCGGCTTCACGTCGCGGTGCAGCACCCCGGCGGCGTGCGCGGCCCGCAACGCGGCGAGCACCGCCAGCCCGATCCGGGCGGTGCGTTGCGGGCTCAACGGCCCCTCGGCGCTGATGATCTGCTGCACCGACCGCGACGGCACGTACTCCATCACGATCCAGGGGCTCTCCCGGTCGTGGACCACGTCGTAGAGGCGGACCACGTTGGGATGGTTGAGCCGGGCGGCGGTGCGTGCCTCACGCAGGGTTCGTAGCCGCAACTCCTCACGCTCGGTCTCGGCCAGCCAGGACGGCGGCACTACCTCCTTCACCGCTACGTCGCGATGCAACATCTCGTCGCGAGCAAGCCACACCCGGCCCATTCCGCCGGTGCCGACCAGGTCGAGCAGCCGGTACCGACCCGCGATCAGCAACTGATGCACGGTCGCTCCCCCTCGGTCACCCCGGGATCCACGATAGCCACCAATGCCGGCTTTCTCATCCACTGAGCGGCCTCGATCCACGACGGACGGTGGTCCCGATCATGGCCATACGGTGCAGGTCAGCGGGGTGGTCGGAAACTCTTTCGCACCAGTTCCCAGTCGGCGGCGGCCCCGGCCCAGTCCTCGTCCCGGGTGATCCAACCCAGCGTCCAGCGGTCGGCGCCGAGGACGTGTTGTCGGGCGTGCAGCCACGGGCCGTGCGGCGTCTGCCAGCGGAGCTCCCACTCGGCTCCGCTGTCGCCCGCGGTGAGTCGGATCTCGTCGTACCCCGGCAGGGAGCCTTTCCCGGCCGCCGCGTCGCGGGCGGTCCGCAGGAGTTCCAGGGGATCGGCGGCGCCGCCTTCGGCGACGCTGAAGGCCCGGCCGGTCGCCGGGTCCTGGAAGCACGCCACAGTGCCGTCGCGGGAGGTCAGCCACGTCGCCGGTACGGAGACCCGGAAACCGGTGGTGTCGGCGTGCCAGACCCAGCCGGGCGGCGGCCGGAGTTCTTCGCCCGCTGTCGGCGTGCCGGCCTGCACCGGTGTACCGCCGACGTCGGGGCGGACACAGGCGAACGGGGGCGGGGGGACGTTCCGCCCATTCGGCGGCGGACCGGGGGGCGGGCCGGGGCCGAACGGCCCGCCGTTGGGCGGGCGGTTCGGCGGCGGGGTGGACCAGCCGGTGGGGTCGCTGGGCTTGTCGCCGGGCAGGGTCAGCGCGGTGCCGACGCCGGCCACGACGGCCACCAGCAGCGCCACGGCGACCACCGCCACCCGACGCGCGGTGCGCCCGGCGGCCGCCGGATCCGGGGCCGGCGTGGGGGAGGCGCCACCGGCTGCGGCCCGGGCGGCCGGGTCGGGCAGCGGAACGGTGGCGTCCTGGTCGTCGGGGTCGTCCGCTGCCGTCCTGAGCAACCGACGGGCCGTCTCGTGGTCGAGGCGCTCGCCCGGGTCGCGGCGCAGCAACCCGTCCAGCACCGGCGCGAGCGCCCCGGCGTGCGGGGCGGGGTCCGGCGGGCCGGCGGCCAGCGCGCTGAGCGTGGCCATCGCGGTGCTGCGGGCGTACGGGGACTGCCCCTCGACGGCGGCGTGCAGGGTCGCCCCGAGCGACCACAGATCAGCGGCCACTGTGGACACCCCCTCGGCGGCGCGTTCGGGGGCCACGTACTGCGGGGAGCCGAAGACCATGCCGGGGCGGGTCATCGCGCCGTCGCCGCCGTCGAAGGTGGCCAGCCCGAAGTCGGTGAGCATCACCCGCCCGTCGTGCGCCACGAGCACGTTCTGCGGTTTGATGTCGCGGTGCAGCACCCCGGCGGTGTGCGCGGCCTGGAGCGCGTCGAGCACTGCCAGCCCGATCCGGGCCGCTCGGGCCGGCTCCAGCGGCCCCTCGGCGTCCACGACGTCCTGCAATGTGCGGGACGGGACGTACTCCATGACGATCCATGGGCTGCCCTCGACCGCGACGACGTCGTAGAGCCGGACCACGGCGGGGTGGTTGAGTCGGGCCGCGGCGCGGGCCTCCCGCATCGTGCGTGAGCGCACCTCGGCCCGTTCAGCGTCGGCCAACCAACTCGGTGGAACGATCTCCTTGACCGCTACCTCGCGGTGCAGCATCTCGTCGCGGGCGCGCCACACCCGACCCATGCCCCCGCGACCCACCAGATCGAGCAGTCGGTACCGACCGGCGATCAGCACCTGTGCACGCTCCTCCTCAGCCGCTTGTCCGGGCTACACCCTAACCAGCGGATCGGAAGTCACCTATCGGTCGTCCGACTCGGCGTCAGCAGGCGGCGTGGTCGGCGCCGGCGAGCAGGTTCCCTTCCGGGATGGCGATCCGGGTCCGCCCGCCGCTCAGGCGGGCGGCGGCGCGTCGGGCCTGCACGGGGCCGTGCTCGCGACGAGCGGTGGCGTAGCTGGCGGCGGTGCGGGCCGCGATGGTGGCCCAGCCGTACCGCTCGCCGACCATCGTGCGGGCCCGCCGGGCCAGCCGCCGGGCGAAGACCTCGTCGCCGAGCAGTTGGCCGACCGCGCCGGCGAGCGCGTCCGGGTCGCTGTGCGGGAACGTCACCCCGGTCACGCCGGGTTCGACGATCTCGGCGAGGCCGCCGGTACGGGCCACGGCCAGCGGCGCTCCGGCCGCTGCCGCCTCCAGCGCCACCATGCCGAACGGCTCGTAGAGGCTGGGCACCACTGTCGCGTCGGTGGCGCCGAGCATCGCCGGTAGTTGGGTGGAGTCGAGGAACCCGGTGAACCGGACGGTCGAGCTGATCGCCAGCCGCCGGGCCTCCGCCTCCAACTCGGTGCGGTACGGGCCGTCGCCGGCGATCACCACGCGCAGCCCCGGGTGTCGTTCGCGCAGCCGGGGTACGGCGTGTACCAGGTGCTGGACGCCCTTCTCGTAGACCAGCCGCCCGGCGTACCCGACCAGCGGGCCGTCCCCGGCGAACCGTGCCCGGGCCGACGCGACAGCTCGGGGGCGGGCCCGCCAGGCCCTGTCGTCGACCCCGTTGGGCACCACGTCGACCTGGGCGGCCGGTACCTCGAACAGCGCGGTCACCTGGTCGCGCATGTACCCGGAGCAGGTGATCACCCGAATGGACGAGCTGCTGAGCCAGTGCTCGACGCCGTGGATGGTGCGGTTCATCTCCTCCGGCAGCCAGCCCTGGTGCCGACCGGCCTCGGTGGCGTGCATTGTGGTGACCAGGGGCAGGTCCAGGTGCTCGGCGAGGGTGACGGCCGTATGGGCGACGAGCCAGTCGTGGGCGTGGATGACGTCGTACGAGCCGGCCTGGGTGGCGCGCAGGGCGGTGCGGGTGAGGGTGTGGTTGAAGGCCATCGTCCAGGCCAGCAGCGAGCCGGTGGCGAGGGGGAAGGTGACCGGGTCCTCAGGGGCGCGCAGGATGCGTACGCCGTCGGCGTACTCCTCCAGGGGTGCGCCGTCGCTGTGGCGGGTGACGACTGTGACCTCGTGGCCGGCGGCGGCGAGGGCGACGGAGAGGGCGTGCACGTGTCGACCGAGACCGCCGACGAGCACCGGCGGGTACTCCCAGGAGAGCATCAGCACCCGCAGCTGTCGGGCGGGGTTGATGTCGATCACGTGGGCATCGAGTGACATGCGGCCCCCTTTGAGTTGTCCCCGGGCGCGCGCCGACCGACACCGAATCGATGTCGCCGTCGCGTCTGGATCGAGGCCAATCCTGCCGGGGTCGCGATAACCAGCGGCGACACCACCGTTGCGGTCGTGTAAAGCGCTACTGGCTCTTTCGCCGCACCCGCAGCAGCTCGGCCACCGACCATGCCTGGAACGGGCACCCGGTAGCGGTGTGCGGCGCGAGGCCATCGGCCGTCTCGCTCACCGAGCCTAACCCATATTCCATCAAATGAGCCTCAATGCCGACGAATACGTCATCGACGGACATCTTCCCCCGGCGCGCGGCGTCGACGTACGGGCCGAGCAACCACGGCCAGACCGTGCCCTGGTGGTAGCCCCCGTCCCGGTCGGCCGGCCCGCCCCGGTGCCGGCCCACGAACTCCGCCGAATCCGGGGCCAGACTGCGCGGCCCGAGCGGAGTGAGCAGCCCGCCCCCGACCCGCCGTAGCGTCGCCTCGTCCGGCTCCAACGGCGCGTACGGCAGCGACCAGGCCAGCAACTGGTTGGGGCGCAACGCGTCGTCGTCGTGCAGGGCGGCGCCACCCAACGGGTACGCCGGCGCGGGCGCGTCCAGCACGTCGTGCAACCAGCCGGTCGGGGCCGGGAACCGCTCCCGGAACGAGGCGGTGGCCTGCCGGTGGTGTCGCCACAGCTCGTCGGCGTCCTGCCCAGCCAGCTCGGCCAGCTCCGCGAGCCCGGCCAGCCCGTTGATCCACAGCGCGTTTACCTCGACCGGCTTGCCGGTCCGCGGGGTGACCGGCACCCCGTACACCCGGGCGTCCATCCAGGTCAGCGCGGTGCCGGCGGCGCCCTGGGTGAGCAGCCCGTCGGCCGGGTCCACCCGGATCCCGTACCTGGTGCCGGCGGTGTGGGCGTCGATCACCGCGCGCAGCGCCGGCAGCAGCTCCTCGCCGAGGTCGGTGTCGCCGGTGACTGTGACGTGCCGGCTCACCGCGTGCAGGAACCACAGCGTGCCGTCGACGGTGTTGTACTCGACCCGACCGGTGTCGGCAGTGTTGGCGAGCATCCCCTCGGACAGCGTCGCCGCGTACGCCCGCAGCAGCTCCCGACCCTCGTCGGCGCGACCCGTGCAGAGGAACAACCCCTCGTACGAGATCATCGTGTCCCGCGACCACGCCCCGAACCACGGGTAGCCGGCCACCACGTCCACCGCCGCCTGGTCGGTGCGCACCACGAAGGCGTCGGCGGCCAGCGCCAGTGTGGCGTCCACGTCGTCGGCCGGCTTCGCCGTCGCCACCACCCGCCGGTTGCGGCGCCTCGCGGTCGCCACGATCTCCTCCGCCGGCGGCGGCTCCTCATCGAGTCGACCCGCCCAGGCCCGCACCGACACCGTGTCGCCGGGGCGTTCCAGCTCAGCGGAGAAGCGGCCCGCGTACCAGAGGTCCTCGTCCGCGTTGAGGCCCCGGTTGGCCTCCTCGCGGTGGTGCACGCCCAGCCACCACTGCCCCTCGGGCGCCCAGCCCGGGCCCGCGAGCCGGTACGCGCCCTCGACCACAGCGCCGTCGGCCACCGCCTCCACCTGCGGGATCGGGCCGTCGGCCCGCCGTTCGCCGTGCGCGTCCCGCCAGGTGCAGGCGGCCGACAGCTCCAGCCGGACCGGACCACCGGCGACCAGCCGGTGCACCACAGCGACGCAGGAGCGGCCGGGCAGCATGGCCAGCTCCCGTTCGATCACCACCGCGCCGATCCGCCACCGCCACCGGGGTAGCCCGTCGACCAGGTCGAAGCGCTCCAACAGCTCGAAGCCGCGCGGGTCCACGTCGCCGGAGGCCCACTCGTGCGCGCCGAGGCGCACCCGCGCGCCGGACGGCAGTGCGACCGCCGGATCGAGGCTGACCAGTCCCACTTGGCGGGATGCCGGCGTTTCGCCGGGAACCACCAACAGGCCGTGGTAGCGACGTGTCCGCAGCCCGCCGACTGTGCCCATCGCGTAGCCGCCGAGGCCGTCGGGGACCAGCCACTCCCGGCTGGTCGCGCTGGTCAGGTCGCCGCAGATCTGCGGGCCGAAGTGAATGTCGATCAACTTTCCTCCACCGGCGGCGGGGTGTAACACGCCACGACGAGAATGGCCGCTGTGGTCAAGTACCGCGGCGACGTCAAAGATGTGCACGTGATCACTGACCGATCGTCCTCCGACGCCTCGCCACCCGACGCTGAGCGGCTCCGGCTCGCCCAGGCCGACTCGGGGGAGCAGGACTGGCGTGCATGGGGTCCCTATCTGTCCGAACGGGCGTGGGGGACGGTACGGGAGGACTACAGCGAGCACGGTACGGCCTGGGACTACTTCCCGCATGACCACGCGCGGTCCAGAGCCTACCGGTGGAATGAAGACGGGATGGCCGGCGTCTGCGACGAACGACAGACCTTCGCGTTCGCCCTGGCCCTCTGGAACGGCAAGGACCCGATCCTCAAGGAGCGGATGTTCGGCCTCGGCGGCGACGGCGGCAACCACGGGGAGGACGTCAAGGAGTACTGGTGGTACGAGGACTCCACGCCCACCCACTCCTGGATGCGCTGGCGCTACCACTACCCGCAGGCAGCCTTCCCGTACGACGAACTCGTCGCGGTGAACGCGTTGCGCGGCCGCGACGACACCGAGTACGAGCTGGTGGACACCGGGATCTTCGACGATGACCGGTACTGGGCGGTGACAGTCGACTACGCCAAGGCGTCCCCGACCGACCTCTGCATGGTGGTGACCGTCGCCAACCGGGGCGACGAGGCGGCCACCCTGCACGTCCTGCCCACCCTGTGGTTCCGTAACACCTGGTCCTGGGGCCTGCCCGGCGGTGACCGGATCCCGCGGTTGACCGGCCAGGGCACCCGGCTCGTGGGCGAGCACCGGGTGTTCGGCCAACTGCTGCTGGAGGGCGACGGCGGCCCGGTTCCGCTGCTCTGCGACAACGACACCAACGCCGAACGGCTCTGGGGCCTGCCCGGCCGCTCCCCGTACCCGAAGGACGGCATCAACGACCACGTCGTCAACGGCGCGGCCACCGTCAACCCGGCCCGGGAGGGCACCAAGGGCGCGCTGCACTACGTGCTCGACGTGCCGGCCGGCGGGCAGCGCCAGATCCGGCTGCGGCTGACCCGTACCGCGTCGCCGCCGGCCGCCGCGCCGCCGCCCCCGGCCGACCTCAGCGACGGCTTCGAGGCTGTGGTGTGGGCGCGGCGGGCCGAGGCGAACCGGTTCTTCGCCGGAGTGATCCCGCCGGCCGCCACACCCGACGAGGCGCTGGTCGCCCGGCAGGCCATCGCCGGGCTGATGTGGGGCAAGCAGTTCTACCACTTCGACGTCAAACGCTGGCTCGAAGGCGACCCGGGTTCGACACCGCCGCCGGCCGGGCGCCGGCACGGGCGCAACAGCGCCTGGTGGCACATGACCAGCTTCGACGTCATCTCCATGCCCGACCCGTGGGAATACCCCTGGTACGCGGCCTGGGACCTGGCCTTCCACTGCGTGAGCATCGCCCGGGTCGACCCGGGTTTCGCCAAGGAGCAGATCCTGCTCCTGCTCCGCGAGTGGTACCTGCACCCCAACGGGCAGATCCCGGCGTACGAGTGGGCTTTCGGCGACGTGAACCCGCCGGTGCACGCGTGGGCAGCGCTGAAGGTGTTCGAGATCGACGGCGGCCGGGACTACGAGTTCCTGGCCCGGGTGATGCACAAGCTGCTGCTCAACTTCACCTGGTGGGTCAACCGCAAGGACACCGGCGGCAACAACGTCTTCGAGGGCGGCTTCCTCGGGCTGGACAACGTCGGGCCGTTCGACCGCTCGGCGGCGCTGCCGGTCGCCGGGGTGCTGGAGCAGTCCGACGGCACCGGCTGGATGGGCATGTACGCGCTCAACCTGCTGGACATGGCGATCGTGCTCGCCGAACACGACCGGACCTGGGTGGACACCGCCACCAAGTTCTTCGAGCACTTCGCCTACATCGCCGCCGCCGCGTACGAGCAGGGGTTGTGGGACGAGGAGGACGCCTTCTTCTACGACGTGCTGCGCCTCGCCGACGGCACGAAGGTGCCGCTGAAGGTCCGCTCCGTCGTCGGGCTGCTGCCGTTGGCCGCCACTACCCGGCTCACCGCCCGGACCCTGCACCACCTACCGGAGTTGGGCGCCCGGCTGCGCTGGTTCCTCACCAACCGCCCGGAGTACGCCCAGGTGATCGGCACCCGCCGACTGGGCCCCGACGGCCGGCAGCAGCGACTGCTGTCCATGGTCGGCCCGGAGCAGGTGGTCCGCCTGCTGGCCCGGATGCTCGACCCGGACGAGTTCCTCTCCGACTTCGGCCTCCGTACGCTGTCCCGCGCCCACCTGGACAAGCCGTTCTCGGTCACCCTCGGCGGGCAGGAGTTCTCCGTCGGCTACGAGCCGGCCGAGTCGACCAGCGGACTGTTCGGCGGCAACTCGAACTGGCGCGGTCCGATCTGGATGCCGACGAACTTCCTGCTGATCAGCGCGTTGCGCGACTACGCGGCGTTCTTCGGCGACGACCTCCAGGTGGAGTACCCGACCCGCTCCGGGGTGAAGCACACCCTGGACGAGATCGCCGACGACCTCTCCGCCCGGCTGATCTCGCTCTTCACCCAGGACGACTGGGGTCGACGGCCGATCTACGGTGCCGCTCAGATGTTCCAGACCCACCCGGACTGGCGCGACCTGATCGCCTTCCCCGAGTACTTCCACGGCGACAACGGGGCCGGCCTGGGCGCCTGGCACCAGACCGGCTGGACCGCCCTGGTGGCCGACCTGATCCTCACCCTCCGCCGCTGACTCCCGCCCGCCCTCGCCCCCCGCTTGCGGGTGCGCCCGAGTCCGGGCGGCGGGCTGCGGGCGGCGGGCAGGGCGGGCAGGGCGGTCAGGCGCTGACTACGCCGAGCTTGATGAGGCTGTCCGCGGTGTCGGTGATGGTCGTCTCCACCGGGCGGGGCCGCCAGCCGAGGACGGTGCGGGCCTTGTCGTTGCTGATCACCGGGACCTGACCACCGAGGACGGCGGCCTCACGCAGCGCAGGCTCGGTCTTCGCGCCCTCCCGGACCTCCTCGTTGTTCAACTCTCGGGCCGGAACCCGGTCGGCAAGGCTCGGCAGGTGCCGCGCGAGCATCTTCGCCATGTCGAGGAAGCTGATCGACTGGCCACTGACCCCGATGAACCGCTCACCGGCGGCGTCCGGGTGCAGCATCGCGCGTAGGTGCAGGTCGACCACGTCCCGGACGTCGACCACCCCGAAGTACATCCGGGGTACGACCGGCGTCGCCCCCTGGAGGAACGCCTGCACCAGGTTGATGGTCGCGGACACCCGCGTCCCCAGGAGTGGCCCGAAGATGCCGGTCGGGTTGACGACGCTCAGCTCGACCCCACCGTTGTTTCGGACGTCGTCCCAGGCCGCACGTTCGGCGAGCGTCTTCGAGCGGTGGTACGCCGGGATGTCGTCGTCGACGTTCGTCCAGTCCGCCTCGTTGTAGTGGCCGTCGGGCTTGACGGTGTAACCCACCGCCGCGTACGACGAGGTCAGCACCACCCGCCGTACGCCGGCCTCGCGGGCGGCCCGCACGACGCGCAGCGCTCCGTCGCGGGCCGGCCGGACCACCTCGTCGTCGTCAGCGGGCGGGGTGAACGGGAACGGCGACGCGTGGTGCAGCACGTACCGTGCCCCGGCGACCGCCTCGGCCCAGCCCTCGTCGGCGGAGAGGGCCGCGGTGCGGACTTCGACCCGGCCGTCCGGGTTCACGCCCGACTGCCGGAGCCGGCCGAGCACCTCGTCGCCCTGGCCCGGCTCGCGGACGGTGACCCGTACCCGGTAGCCCTCGTCGAGCAGTCGGGCGACGGAATGCCCGCCGAGGTGGCCGGTCGCACCGGTCACCAGCACCAGGGCATCGTCGGTGGAGCGAAGCTGTAGGTCGTTTGGCATGGTGTGTCCCATCGTTGCTCAGAATTCCTCAAGAGCGCGCTTGACGTGTGTGAGCGCGCGGGTCTCCGCAGCGGTGTCGTTTCGGTGTCGGGCATCCCACATGTCCGCCTTGGCGCGCAGGTACGCCTGGCGTACCCGTAGGCGCTCAATCTCCGTGGACAGCCGGTCGGCGTGCCGGGCGAAGAGGTCGCGCTGTTCGGCGGCGGCCGCCTGGTCGCCCTCGTCGAGCAGCGTCAGGTACCGGCGCATGTCCGCGACGCTCATCCCGGCGGACCGTAGGCAGGCCAGGGCGTCGACCCGCTCGGCGAGCGGATTGTCGTATCGGCGGTGGCCGCTGCTGTCGTCGCGGGGGACCGCGCCGAGCAGGCCGGCCTTCTCGTAGTAGCGCAGCGTCGGCTCGCTGAAGCCCGACCGCTGGGCCATCTCCTGGATGGTCAGAGGCCCTTCGGCCTGCTTACGGCCTTCCTCCGTCGCTGCCATGGGTGAAGCGTCCCCAACTTCAAGCGCTTCAAGTCAAGGGATGTGGCGCGGAGCACCACTCAGCGGTTCGCCCGTTCGATACCTCGTCGGACGAGGCCGCTGATGCCGGGCACTGTGATCGCCCGGATGTTCAGGTCGCCCATCCAGACGTGGAATCGGCTGGGTGGCGCGTACTGGGCCATTCCCCGGCGGGCGAGTGCCTGTCGTTTGCCGACCTCCGGACGTAGTCCGGCCTCCCATTCGGCGAGTGCTGCCGGGAGGTCGTCGGCGTGCCGTCGCAGGGCGGCGCCGAGGTGGTCGGCGCCGGCCAGGGCGAGGGCCGCGCCGTGTCCGGCGAAGAGCGTCACGCACCACGCAGCATCTCCGAGCAGGACGACGCGGCCGGTGCTCCAGCGCGGCATGACCACCTGGCTGACGGCGTCGAAGTAGGCGCGGGCCGGGTCCTTCGCAAGATGGTCGATCGCGGCGGGTACGCCACCCGACAGATCTCCGAGCGCGGCCCGCAGCGCGTCGACCGGCCCGCGTCTCAGGTCGGCGGCGGGCTGCGCGCTGCGATAGGTGAAGAAGGCCGACGACCGCTTCGGGCCAAGGTTGACCATCGCCGCGGTGCGCCCCGGGCCGATGTACGTGGTGGCGGACGACTCGGGCACGCCGGGCGTGCCGTCGCTCAACTCCACGCGTACGTGATCGGTGTCCTGGTCGACGGACGTGACGGTGGTGGCGAAGCCAGGCCGTCCTGGCGACGCCGTTGGGCACGGTGACGGCGTTGACCCGGCTGACCGCCTTCCGGCCGGAGTTGACGGCGAACGTCGAGGCGGTCCTGGGCGACGGGGTGTCGGGGCTGCGGGGGGGGGGCGAACGCGCTGTCGCCGACTACCTGGCCGCCGAGCAGACCCGCGGGCGCGTGCCGGCCCCACCGACCCGGCGGCCGACCGCCGGATCCAGCGGGTGATCGGCGCGCTCACCCACGGTTTCCCCGCCGCCGCACCCTCCTGAGCGCCGCGCCGTGGGGCGGGCTCGCCCATCCAACGGCACCGCCGAGGCCCGGAAGGACTCACTGATAACCGACGTGGACGATCAGCTTGCCCTCCTTGGGGCGAGCCCCCACGTAGACGGTCGCCGGGTCGAGCACTGTCGGCGGCAGGCGCAGGCCCTCGGAGAGACCCATTTCGCGTGCCAGGTCCTCCGGAGACTGGCCCGCCGCCGGCACCAGTGTGATCGTTCGCCAGCAGCCACCGGAGGCACACTCCATGCTCTTGTCGGCGACCGTCGCTCCGGGCGGCACCCGCGGCATCCGTGACTCCGGTGGCAACGATCCCTCGGTCTTGAACATCTGCAACCAGAGGAACGACAGGCACCACAGGCACGACAGCAGGCCCAGCGTGACGGACAGGGCCACGAGGATGCGCTTGGTGCGTCTCCTCAGCGCGGTCCGCGACGTCATCGCGCGAGGATAGCGGGGCACCGTCGGCCAGCCGGGGCGGGAGTGGGCTCGGGTCAGCCGGTGAAGGGCTCGGGTCCGAGACGGCCCCAGGCCACGAACGCGGCCAGCGCGAGGTAGATCAGATTCAGCACCACGAACCGTGCCTCGCCGTAGCGCAGGTGGGTGATCATCGCGCCGACCATCAGCAGGATCCAGCAGACGGCGGTCACCGGCACCAGCACCGGTGCGATGTCGAGCACGCCGGGCAGGATCAGGCCGACGGCGGCCAGGATTTCGAGGGCCCCGAGGGTCTTGACGAAGCGCACGCTGGCGTCGCCGGTCCACCCGCCGCCGTTGGCCGCGGACAACTTCTGCTTGGGTACGAATGTCTTGGTGATGCCGCCGGCCAGGGCAATTGTGGCCAACAGTCCGGCCGCGATCCACAGTGCCAGGTTCATGGTTTGCCTCCGTATCGGTTCGCACAGGAGACACCGCCGGCCGTCGCGCTGTGACAGCTCGTGAAGTGACGAGGAGCACTGACGGCCGGCGTCACAGAAGGCGGTTGGCCGGTGTCTGGTGGGCGAGCAGCGGAACTGATGGTCCGCGTCCCTCGCCGGTCGCCGCACGGCGCTGCCTGACCGCGACGGCGACGCTGCGTCCGGTCGGGGCGCTCCGTCGGCAGGCATACCTGCTGTTGAGCGTGATGTCTGTGAGTCATCGTGATGACTCATAAACATCACGCTCAATAGGGGACATGGCTTGCCTGGAGCCGGGCCGAGCCGGGCCGACGCCGAGCAGAACTGGAGGACGCATGGATGCTGAGGGCGGAATCGTGGGTGCGGACGGCCGGGGGGACGCTGCTGTCGACGCGTTCGTCAGTCACCGGAACCTGCTCTTCACAGTGGCCTACGAGATGCTCGGCTCGGCCGCCGACGCGGAGGACGTACTCCAGGAGACCTGGCTGCGGTGGGCGGACGCGGATCTCGCGACGGTCCGGGACCAGCGGGCGTACCTGGTCCGGATCGCCACCCGACTGTCGCTCAACCGGCTGCGTGCGGTGGGCCGGCGTAGGGAGTCCTACGTCGGCTCCTGGTTACCCGAGCCGCTGTTGACAGCGCCCGACGTCGCAGACGACGTCGAACTCGCCGAGAGCGTCTCGATGGCGATGCTGCTGGTGCTGGAGACGCTGACGCCGACCGAGCGGGCGGTGTTCGTCCTCCGTGAGGTCTTCGACATTGGATACGACGAGATCGCCGAGGCCGTCGACAAGAGTTCGGCGGCGGTCCGTCAGATCGCCCACCGTGCGCGGGCCCATGTCGCCGCGCGCCGGCCGCGCGGGATGGTCTCCCCGGCGGACACCCGACGTGCGCTCACGGCGTTCCGGCTGGCGGTCGAGACCGGCGACGTGCAGGGCCTGCTCGACGTGCTCGCGCCGGATGTCGTGCTGCTCGGCGACGGCGGCGGGATCAAGCAGGCCGTGCTGCGGCCTGTCGTCGGGGCCGACAAGGTGGCCCGCCTGCTGTGCAGCACACACGCCAGGGTCGCGACCATGTCGCTGCATCCCGCCCAGGTCAACGGTCACCCGGCGCTGGTTCTGCGGCTCGACGGCGAGCTGGACACTGTCCTCGCGCTGCGTATCGACGGCGGCCTCATCAGCGGGGTCTACGCGGTGCGTAACCCCGAGAAGTTGTCGCACATGGGCAGCGAAGCGGTGCTGCGTCGCTGATGGCCCGGATCCGCTCTCAGGGGGGTCGGCCCGCGTTACGCCCGTCGGAAGGGATGGGCGAGATGGCTGAGCGGCAGGGTAGGGGTAACTCCCAATCCGACTGGGAGGTAGCAGGATCGAGCAAGATCTAGAAACCGTGGAAGCTCATTTCCATGACCACGCAGAAGATCTCCGGGTTTCATCGGGCCGCCCTGGCCCTCGTCCTTCCCGTCGCCGTGATAGCGGCAGTCGCCGGGTGTGCTGACTCGGCGGCGCCGAAGGCCGCGCCCGCTGCCAGTTCGGTAGCCGCAGCTCCCTCGACCTCGACAGGCGCGGCCGGCCCGGCAAGTGCGGCCCCCGCAGCGGGCTTGCACATGATCGCCAACAACGGGCATCAGCTTGCCTTTCACGTCACGCCCGGAAGTTCTCCCACCATCGTGCTGGACGCCGGCGGTGGCGAGGACTCCTCGTACTGGGATGCCCTGGTGCCGCAGCTGTCGCAGGCCACCGGATCGCAGATCATCACCTACGACCGGGCCGGTATGGGTGCCAGCGAGGAGGTGAAGGGCCCATGGGACCCCAAGGCCGCCGCCTCCGACCTGCAGGCCGGTCTGCGTGAACTCGGCGTCACCCAGAACGTGGTCCTCGCGGGCCACTCGCAGGCAGGAGAAGTGGCCCACTACTTCGTCCTCGCGAACCCCGGCGTTGTCTCCGGGGCGGTGCTCATCGATGCCAACGTGCCGCAATTCTTCACCGACACCCAGACCCAACGCCTCGTCGCGCTAACCACGCCGCAGATCGAAGAGCTCAAGGAGGCGCCGTCGACGAAGGCGAACCGCCAGCTCATCGCCACGGCCGACAACTTCGGTCCCACGCACCAGGCGTACCACAAGGTCTCCTGGCCCGACGGCGTTCCCGTCATCTATATCGTGTCGGACAAGACGCCCTTCGATGGATCTCCGCAGGACGCTCAGGCCTGGCGCGACGCGGCAGCGGCGTTCACCAAGGCGGGGCCCGACCGCACACTCGTCATCGCCGAGGGAAGCTCGCACGACGTTCCCCAGGACAAGCCCGCCCTGGTGCTCAAGGAAATCGAACAGATGACCGCCATCGTCAAGTAAAGGCCATCGGGCCGACGGCTGACAGGACCGGCGAGCATGGTGACCGGGGCAGTGCCGTAGGCGAGCGCGACAAGCCACACGGTCCGGATCCCGATGACGGCGAGGCGGTGGTCGAGATTCGGGGAGCGGGCCGAGAGTGCTGACGCGATGGGTAGCGTGTGTGCGGGTGTCGATCGATCGAGCCGTCGATCGGCGATGCGAGCCTCCGTGGACCGCGGACGGACACCATGGTTGCTGGATTCCACGCGACGTGGGGGACACCGAGCGTGGGGAAGTGCGGATCGCCGGCCAACATGAATCACCAGCCAGGCGGTGCGGCACGGTGCGCAATGATGGAGTGAGATGACCGATAACAGCGGAACCGCCCTGTCCGGCGGCTCCTCGCCCTCGCGGGAGGGCTCCGAGCCGGGTCGCGTCGCTCGCAGCGGTCCGATCCCGCGCTCGGCGCTGGCTCAGCGGATGAGCCTGCTGGGCTGGTCGCTGGTGCTGCTGCCGGGCGCGGCCCTGGGTGCCGTGCTGGCCACACTCTGGATCACCTCGATATCGATCGCCGCGCTTGGCGCCGGAATCCCACTGACCCTGCTCGCGACCGTACTGGTGCGCTGGTTTGCCGACCGGCATCGCCAGTGGGCCGCCGACCGGCTCGGCGAACCGGTGCCCGCCCGGCCCTATCAGCCGACGCCGGACGCCGGGTGGCCGGTGCGGCTCTGGACGATCCTGCGCGACCCGGCGACGTGGCGGGACTGGATCTGGTTGGTGATCAACTCGATCACCATTTGGTTGAGTTGCGGACTGTCGCTGCTGTTCTTCGTCCTCGGAGTCGTATACCTGATCTATCCACTCATCTATCAGCTGACGCCTTCTCAGGTATTCCGCACTCCGATGGGGGAGGGCTTCCGGCTGCACAGCGTCGCGCAGTCGTTCGGGCTGGTACCGCTCGGTCCGGTTTTCCTTCTGCTCTGGTACGTCACTGCGGTGCGCCTCGCGAACCTCAACGCTCGGGTGATCCGCGCTCTGCTCGGCCCCACCGAACAGGCGCGCCTGCGGGCCCGCGTCCAACAGTTGGCGACCTCGCGAGCTGAGACCGTCGACACCCAGGCCGGTGAACTGCGCCGGATCGAACGCGACCTGCACGACGGCGCGCAGGCCCGGCTGGTGTCGCTGGGTATGAGCCTGGGCTTGGCCGAACAGTTACTGCCCAAAGATCCGCAGGCCGTCCAGCAGTTGCTGGCCGAGGCCCGCGAGTCGATTTCCAGCGCCCTCACCGAGCTGCGCGACCTGGTACGAGGCATCCATCCGCCGGTACTGGCCGACCGTGGCCTGGACGGCGCCCTCAAGGCCTTGGCCCTGGTCAATCCGATCCCGACAACGGTGGTGACCCGCCTGCCCGGACGGCTGCCGGCCCCGATCGAGTCCGCGGCCTACTTCGCCGTCGCCGAGGCCTTGTCGAACGCCATCAAGCACGCCCAGGCCCAGCAGATCCGGATCAGCGTGGAGTTCGCACCCCACCGGGGCGACGCTGCCGGGGAACTGACGATGCTGGTGTCCGACGACGGCCGTGGGGGTGCTTCGATCGATTCCGGCACGGGCCTGCATGGCATCGTCCGTCGCCTGGCGGCCTTCGACGGCACGCTGACCGTTGACAGCCCGCCGGGCGGACCAACCGAGGTGAGGATGTCGCTGCCGTGCGTATCGTGATAGCCGAGGACCTCGCCCTGCTCCGCGAGGGCCTGATCAGGATCCTGCGGGCCAATTCATTCGAGGTCGTGGAAGCCGTTGACAACGGCCCCGCGCTGATCCGGTCGCTGACGACGCACCGCCCCGACGTCGCCATCGTCGACGTGCGGTTGCCGCCGACCTTCACCGACGAGGGGCTGCGTGCCGCGATCGAGGCCCGCCGCCAGATCCCAGGGCTGCCCATCATGGTGCTATCGCAGTATGTCGAGCAGATCTACGCCAGGGAGCTGATGTCGGATCGCGCGGGCGCGGTGGGCTACCTGTTGAAGGACCGGGTTACGGACGTCGACCAATTCGTCGCCAGTGTCCGGCAGGTCGCTACCGGCAGCACCGTTATGGACCCCGACGTGGTGAGTGCGCTACTCACCCACCGCTCCACCGACCCTAAGCTCCTGGAGCTGAGCCCACGCGAGCATGAGGTCCTCACCCTGATGGCCGAGGGCCGCTCGAACGCTGCGATCGCCGCCCGGATGTTCGTCACCGAGAAGACCGTCAGCAAACACAGCAACAACATCTTCACCAAGCTCGGTCTCAAGCCCTCCGAGGACGACAACCGCCGCATCCTGGCGGTCCTCGCCTACCTGGAAGGCTGACCCCTCGCCCAGGGGCTTCTAGTACGGGGGCGTGGGCGTCTCCGGCGATCGGTGGCGGGAGCGTCGGGCGTCCGCTGCGGCGACGCCGAGCAGCACCACGGCCGCGACCGTACCGGCGGTGAGCGGCTGGAGGTGCAGTGCTGCCGGGATCAGCAGGCCGAAGGCCAGGAGGCCGGCCAGCCGGGACCGGGAAACCCGACCGAAGACCTGGTATTCGAGTGCCGATCGTCCGGCGAGGAAGAGCACCGGGCCGCCGAAGATGGCGATGAGCCAGGTCGCCGGGAGGTGCCCGAGCGGCTCGGCGATGAACAGCTCGAAGCCGACGCCGGTGAGCACGATCCCCGCGATCATGACCATGTGGGCGAAGGCCATGTCGGTCGCGAGCCGGGCCGGGTTGCGGGAACTGTCGACGGCAGTGCCCAGCATTCCTCCCGCCACGTGGAAGTAGATCCGCCAGAGCAGGACGGTGCTCGCCAGCGCCAGGACGAACCCACCAGTCTGGTCGGTGTGGAACTCGCTGCCGCTGAAGGCGAGGCCAATGACGAAGATCGCCTCGCCGAGAGCGATGAGGAGGAACTGTTGGTACCGCTCGGCCAGGTGCTCGGCCGCGATCATCTGGACGCCGAGCCGTTGCGCGCCGAGTCGGGGGGTCGGCCAGCCGAGGAACAGCCCGGTGTAGTCGATCAGCACGGCGAGGGTCCAGAGCGCCCCGCGAACAGTGCCGTCGTTGACCAGCCCGCCGACGACCCAGAGCGGTGCGCTCAAACCGAACCAGAAGAGGATCCGGATCGACTGGTGGGGGTCCGGCCGGCCGTGCCCGGCGACGTGGAAGAAGACCACTCGGCCGATCTGGAGGGTCACCAGGGTGATGGCGAAGAGGGAGGCCCGTGCGCCGAAGCCGTGCGGCACGGCGACGGCCATCGTCATGGCACCGACCAACGTCATGATGATGACGGTCTGGACGATCGGGGCGTCCGGGTCCAGCCAACTCGTCGACCAGACCGTCACCGACCAGATCGCCCACAGCGCCAGGAACAGCAGCAGAGCCTGGCCGAGACCCGCGTACACGCCGCGGTGGCCGTCGGTGAAGTCGGCGATCAGCCGCGCCGAGATCCGGGTGAGGGCGAAGACGAAGACCAGGTCGAGGAAGAGTTCCAGAAAGGTGGCCCGCTGGCGGGTGGCTTCGCTGCGCAACAGTCCGTCGGGGGTGTTCCTCATCGGCTCGCCACGCGCTGGTGTCGGCGAACGATCACGTGCCCTCCCGTCGCGGTGATCTCCTGGCCTAACGAGCCAGGGGGCGGCTGTGGCACGTGGAGCGAAGGGGCCGGCGTCCCACAACAGTCACCAATCCGTCACCCGACCACTACGGCAGGTGTACGCCTCTACGCTCGTGGGCGTGCCCGGACCTGCCGAGAAGGCCACTGAACAGGACCGGCGTGACCTCATCGTCACTGTCGCGCGAGAGCTGGCCGAGACGGAGGGCTGGGCGGGTGTGACCACTCGACGGCTCGCCGAACGAACCGAGATCGACATGGGCGACATCTATCGGCACTTCGCCGATCTGGAGGCGCTGATCGCCGCCGTCGCGGTGTGCGCCTTCGCCGATCTGGCCGCCGACCTCGCCGAGGCGCACGCGGAGACCGTCGGGAGCCCCGAGGGGGTCTGGCCGGCGGTCGCGACCGCGTACCTCGACTTCGCGTACACGAATCCTGAGGTCTATGACGCGATGCTCGCGCTGACCCCCGACCTGGCCCTCGGCGTGGATGGTGTGCCGGCCGCGCCGCGGGCGGTCTTCGCCGAGCTGCGGGCGGCCCTGACCCCGCTGGCCGAGGGGCGGGACCCGGACACCCTGGCCGAGGTGGGTTGGAGCCTGCTGCACGGCGTGGTGATGCTCACCCGCGGTGGTCGGCTGCGACCCGAGGGGCAGGAGGACCGCGAGGCGTTGATCGCGCAACGGTTGCTGCGGTGGCCCTGACCAGGGCCGCCGCCGACGCCCCCGGTCGTGCTCAGTTGATGGGCTGGCGGTCGGCCGGGCCCTTGTCGGTGAACCGGAACGTGGTGTTCAGCTTGGCGTTGCCCAACTCCTTGAGGACGAGGCCGTTGCCGGGGAGGTGTTGGAGGAATCGGGTCTCGCTGCCGATCGCGTACGTGCCGTCGCCCTTGGCGATGATGGTGAACCGCTGGATCGGGTCGTCCTGGTCGCAGACGACGGCCCCGATGGTCAGTTCGGGTTCGATGTCCAGGCCGTTCACCTGCCAGCAGGACGGGTCGTCGTTGGCGGGGTGGTCGTCCTTGGTGCCGAAGGCCCTGATCACGTACCGGTCGCCGCCGATCGGTGTCGGCACGAACAGGATGCGACCGCCGCTGTCGCCGCCCTCCTCGAGTCGCCCGCTGATCTCCAACGGTTGCCCCGAACCCTGCACCCGGGTGATGGTGACCTCGCGCTTGCCGGACAGCAGTGGGTCGGTCGCCGCCGCCGATGACGTGGTCGGCGCCGCTGCCGTCGGCGTCGGCGCGCCCGTCACGGTGCCCCTGACGTCATGGAACCCGAGTCGATCTCCCGCCGCCGGAAGTGAGATGCCGCCATG
>NZ_JBEZGJ010000085.1:0-31103 GCF_040649965.1 Micromonospora sp. NPDC048843 | reverse complement strand
TTGTTCGTCAACGGGGCTCGGGTTGATTGGGCCGCGTTGTTCGCCGGGTCGGGTGCCGGTCGGGTGGAGTTGCCCACCTATGCGTTCCAGAGGGAACAGTATTGGCTGCCGTCACGCACGTCGTCCCCACCGGCGGATCCCCGCAGGCATCGCCCGGGCACGCGTTCGCAGTTCTGGCAAGCAGTAGAACGCGAGGATCTCGATTACCTTTCCGTCGCCCTCGGCCTCAACAGCGACGCCGCCCGAGCTTTGCTGAAGGAGTTACTCCCCGTACCTGCGTCACGAAAGCCCAAGGTTGTTGCGGAACAGACATGATCACCATGGCGATCACCTGTGCTCTCGAAGACTGCCACCGGTGGACAGGTAACGGCAATCGCCCGGCTCAGCTGGCACATCAGGGTTTTGCATGGCCCCGGCCGCACGGTGCCGGCTCGCAACAACCGAGAACTCGCGCTGGGAGTCCAAGACATCCGACTTCACGTTGGCAAATCACTACTATCAGTAGTTAGTGCAATGACGGTCAGAATGAGCCCTTCGTGGACAAGCCATCGGCCTGCGAAATGGTCCAGTTGCCGACCGTTCACCACTGGACCGGGCACGAGCAGGCGGGCGTTGAAGGTGCCGCTGTACGCACCCATAGCGATGGACACATCCTCGAAGTCCAGCCACTGTCGAGTCAGCGGAAACCACGCCTTGAAAACTGCTTCCTTCATGCAGAATAGCAACCGATCCCACCACACGTGCGGGACCACCCGGCTTAGGTGGGAGACTTGGTCGCGCTCCTCGTCAATGGCAATCGCGTTGATCAAACCAGCCGGCAATGCTTCGTGGGGCTCGGCGTCGATGCCGATCGAGGCGACAGCCGCCGCCGAGGCAACCGCCGCTGCGCGATACCCAACACAGTGCGTCATGCTGCCGACGATCCCATCCGGCCAAATCGGTGCCCCCCGTAGACCTGGCAGTATCGGGACCGGTGCGACACCCAGCGTCGCCAAGGCTCGGCGAGCGCAAACACGGACCGTGGCGAACTCACGCCGGCGCTCGTCCAGCGCGTTGGTCAGTAGTGCCTGCTCTTCGGCAAACAACATCGACTCGGTGGGGTCACTAAACGCCTCAGCCGCAGCGACAGCCGCAGGCAGCGGAATTTTTGCAATCAAGTCGGCTCCCTGCCGGGGTAGCGATCCGGTAAGTCGTGCGCCAGTTTTCTTGGTAGCTCGGCTCACGTCGATAGCCGGCAGAAACTCGGCCCTAGCGTACCCCGGCGGCGATGGGGGCATACCGCTGCTCCATCGACTGATGCCACTCAGCACCAGGCCTGAACGGGCTCGGGCGTACCAGGCGTGGGCCTTGACACGAACCGCAAGCAACGGCGACCGGCGCTGACGCCACAACGAGAGGAGATTTCTGTGCAGATACCGGAGAGAAGAGCAGGCCAATGGATCCGACGCCTCAACGGCGACCGGGACCGCCCGAGCCGACTAGTGTGCCTCCCGCACGCTGGCGGGTCCGCATCCTTCTTCCTACCCCTGGCGTCCACGCTGTCAAGCGACGTTGAAGTGCTCGGGGTGCAGTACCCGGGACGACAGGACCGCCGCCTTGAACCGATGATCGACAGCATCGCGGACCTGGCCGACAAGGTTACCGAAGCACTCGACGGCTGGACCGACCGCCCAACGACGCTGCTAGGGCACAGTATGGGTGCCACAATCGCGTTCGAGGTGGCACGACGCCTTGAGCAGCGGCTCGACAACTCGGTGGTAGGCCTCATCGCGTCCGGGCGTAGGGCGCCTTCAATCCAGCGGGGCGAGGACAATGTGCACCTACGCGATGATGACGGATTGATCGCGGAAATCCGGACGCTGAACGGAACACACGGCACGCTACTCGAGGATGAAGAGCTGCTTCGCATGATTTTGCCTGTCGTGCGCAACGACTACAAGGCAATCGAAACCTACCTTTTCAGGCCTGGACCTAGGTTGCGCACACCCATCGCGGTACTTCTGGGGGACGCCGACCCCATAGTCACCATCGAAGAAGCGCAGGCGTGGCGCGAGCAAACAGAAGCAGGATTCGGGCTGCAGACATTTCCCGGCGGCCACTTCTACCTCAGCAACGACATTGAGAACGTCGGCGGTGTCATCGCGGCACACATCGCCGCATTCGCGGCGGGACACTTAACTGCCTCACTGGACCGTCCGGCCCGTACGTAGGACAGCCCCCAAGTTGGGCCCATACCCTGACAGCGGTATCATCGGGATGTGGCGATACGAGCAGTTAAGCCTGCGGACGCTGCGAACCGGGCCGCCCTCGCACCCGCGGCCGCGCTGTTTCGCGGCCTGGCGGACCCCACGCGGCTGGCAATCGCGGTGCGGTTGGCTGAGGGGGAGGCCCGCGTTGTCGACCTAAGCGGCGAGCTAGGGCTGGCCCAGTCGACCGTGTCAGCCCACCTTAGCTGTCTACGCGAGTGCGGGCTGGTTGACTACCGACCCCAAGGCCGCGCTTCTCTGTACTTCCTCACGCGGCCGGAGCTACTGGACCTGTTCGCCGCCGCTGAACAGTTGCTCGCCATGACCGGTGAAGCGGTTGTTCTCTGCCCCAGTTACGGAACCGGCCGCGGCTAGCGAGTAGCCGCGCTCGACGCGGAGATCCAAGCTTTGCCTGGGTGAGGATCATCAGGCCGGCGTCGGGTGGCAGTGCTGGCCGCGTCTATCGACATCGCCCTCGGGTGACCGCTCACGCATCGAGGAGGTTTCCGAGGGCGTGCGCGAGGCGCACATCAGCCAGTTCGTAGCGGCTACGCCGGCCCTCTGGCACCGCGACGACGAGGCCGCGGGCACGCCAGTCGCCACCGACACCGCCACGTCCGTCGGTGTCCTCGCCGCCGCCGCGGTCATCGCGCTGACCGGCTTCACCCGCGCCGACGCGATGGCGTCCCTGCTCATCGGCCTCGTCATCGCCCCCCGCGCGCTGCGGCTGCTGCGCGACGCGGTCAACATCCTGCTCGAAGCCGCCCCCGCCGAGGCCGACCTCGAACAGATCCGCCAGCACATCACCGACGTCGACTACGTCGTTGGCGTGCACGACCTGCACGTGCACACCGTCACCTCAGGACTGCCCGTCCTCACCGCGCACGTCGTGGTCGACGACTCCTGCTTCTACGACGGCCACGCCCCCCAACTGCTCGATGCCCTGCAAACCTGCCTGGCCCGGGCATTTCTACGTCGAGCACTCCACGTTCCAGGTTGCGCCGGCACGCCAAGCCGATCACGAACACCCCACTCACCCCTGAACAGCCATCGTTCTATCGGCCCCTTAGGCCGGCGGCCTCATGAGCGTAGGACAGCAGGAATAGCTCAGCGGTGGCATCGTCCGCGAGCAGGAGACCAACGCGTGAGTGTCCCTGGTCAGGGTCGCCCTGCCCGCCAGTGCCCGGACGGGTCTGGCGGCTCATGGTCGTGCTGGAGCTGGCACGTCCCGGGAGTAGGACCGCCAGCACCGCGCCCATAGACGGGGTGAGCGCCGATCCGCTACCGAGTCCGGTGATCGCGCACCGGACGGCGGCGAAGCCGAATCCGCTGGCGGTGTCTGTCGTCGAGCCGATCGCCAGTCCCGTGGGCGCGATCAGTCGACCTCAGTCATCGTCATCGTCATCTTCGACGAGTTCGCCTTCCCAGGCTTCTTTGCCTTCCCAGACGGCGAACGCAGCGATGACGAACCCGGCGACCGGGTCGAGCCAGGTCCAGCCCACGAGGGCGAAGGCGAGCAGGCCGGCGAAGGTGGATACGGACAGCCAGGCGCATAGCTTGGTTTCGGCGGCGTCGGCGATGACGAGGCGGGAGTTCATCTGCTGCCCGGCTTTGCGTTTGGCGCGGGCCAGCCACGGCATGATGATGATCGAGGCGCCGGTGAGCACGATCCCGACGATGCTGGTGTTGGGCTTCTCCCCGACGGCAAGGTCGCGGATGCCTTCGACGGTGACGTAGATGGCGAGGGCGAAGAAGGTGAGGGCGATGAATTTCAGCGCCCGGCGTTCCTTGACCGGGTCGGGTTCGCCGCCGCGGATCTCCGCGACGAGGCGGGTGAGCACGATCGCGGCGGCGGCGACCTCGATGCCGGAGTCGATTCCGAAGCCGATGAGGGAGACGGCGGATGCGGCGAGGCCGGCGGCGACGGCGATGACACCTTCGACGAGGTTGTAGCCGATGGTGAACTGGGCGTAGCGGACCGCGCGGCGGGCGGCCGATCCGGTGACGTCGGGCAGCGCTTCGGCGCTCATCGCGGGTCCTCCAGAGTGGTCGGTTCGTCGGTGCAGCCGTAGGTGGGGCACAGCGCGACGGTCTGCCCGGCCGCGGCGAGCAGCTGTTCGGCAGCGGTGAGTAGATCCATCAGTTCGGGCCGGGTCAGGGCGTAAAACATCTGCCGGCCTTCCGGTCGGCCGGTCACCAAGCCGCAGTCGCGTAGGCACGCCAGGTGCGCCGAGACTGTCGACTGGGCCATGCCCAGCTGGCCGGTCAGGTCGACGACCCGGGACTCGCCGCCGCTGAGCAGTCGTAGGATCGCCAGCCGGGTCGGATCGGCCAGCCCGCGGAATAACGCCGCTGCCGGGGCCAGGTCGGTGCCGGCGCGGTCGGACGCCACTCCACTATTCATCGCCACAGCGCGATGATAACGTGCCGGTCAGATTCATCGTCAAGCGCCGGTGACATCCGTCACGAACGATGAGACTTGGAGGGTTTGGTTATGGCAGGAGCAAAACGACGACGGTGGGGGCTGGCCGCACTGGTTCTGGCGGTGCTTACCGTGGCCTGGATTTACGATCCACAATGTCGCACTGCCGTCGATCGCCGCCGACCTCGACGCGGGCACGAGTGACCTGCAGGGGATCGTCAATGCCTATACCCTCGTGTTCGCCGGGCTGATGCTGCCCGCCGGGACGTTCGGTGACCGGTGGGGCCGCAAACGGCTGCTGCTGGCCGGCCTTGCCCTGTTGGGCGCCGCGTCGCTAGTCGCCGGGTGGGCCACTTCGCCGGCCCCGTCATTGCGGTCCGCGCCGTTATGGCTGTCGGTGCGGCAATCATCATGCCGATCGTCCTGGCTGTGCTGACCGTGCGGTTCACCGGTCCGGAGCGGAGCCGGGCGATCTGCCTGGTCGTCATCGGTATCGGCGCCGGGCTGCCGCTCGGCCCGATCGTCGGCGGCCACCTGCTCGAACACTTCTGGTGGGCCTTTATCTTCCTGATCAACGTCCCGGTCGCCGCCGCCATGCCGGCGGCGTCTGCGGCGGCGGGCAGGCCGCTGGTGTCTATGCGGGCGCGGTACCCGGCGGACAACAGACTGCCGAGTAGGGCGACGCCGAGTGCCCCGGCTACCTGGCGCAGCGCCATGGTGATCGCAATGCCGGCTCCCGACGGATGCGGCGGCAGGACCGCGAGGCGGCCCGGCCGGAACGCTGAGCAGGACCAGGCCAGCGCGCACGCCGAACACTGACATGACCGGCGTACCACACGCCGCCGGTAACGCCGACACAGGTTGGTCCGGGACGCTACTGCTCAAGCCGGGCCTGCTGGCCTTCACCGGCCGGATCGGCGCCGCCGCCGCGCACACCCACGCCTGTCTGCAGATCCTCGCCGTCACCGCTGGCGTAGTGCACGTCCACGACCGGCACGGCGACAGCAGTCGCATCGCCCCGACCGCGGTCATCCCCGCGGGGACCACCCACACCATCACCGCCGACCCAGCCGCCAAAGGGCTCATCGCCTACCTCGACCCGGCCAGCCCGGCGGCTCGCACCGCCCTCAACCGCATCGCCGGAGCCGGACCATCAGACCGCGTCGCTACCTGGACCGGTGTCGGCATCGGCGGCGCGGGGCCGGACGCGCCACCGCTGCACCTGGCGCTCCGCCGAGCCATGGACATCGGTCGCCATCATGCTGACGGCCCGCCCGACCTCGTCGCCTTAGCCGAGGCGATCGGGTTGTCCGCCAGCCGCCTCGGGCACTTGTTCCACGACCAGCTCGGCCTGCCGTACCCGCTCTGGCGCCGTTGGACCCGGCTGCGGCACGCCATCGACCACGTCCGAAACGGCGCCACGCTAACCGATGCAGCGCACGCCGTCGGGTTCGCCGACAGCGCCCACCTCACCCGCACCTGCCGCGCCATGTTCGGTATCACCCCCACCGAAGCGCTCCGAGCGACCGGCTGGCGTACCTGAGCGACGATCGCAGCGGATCCGTTCAAGCCGACCCGCCGCCATTGCCACCACGCTCAAAGACGTGTCCACGATCCTCACCGGCGCGGTCCGCTACGGATACGCGCCGCTCATGCTCATCGGCGTCAACGGCGCCGGCATCGCCTCGGCCGCCGCCGGCGCGTCAAAACTGTGGCTACTCGCGCTGCTGGGCGCCGCGATCGGCCTCTCCTTCACCGCCGAAGCGGCCGTGCCGTACCGCACCGATTGGAACACCGGCACTGACGTGGGCCGTGACGCCACCCACAGCGCCGTCAACGAAACCCTCATCCTCACCAGCGTCGCCGCCATCCCCGCCCTCGCCGCGCTCATCCCCGGCAACGGCGCCTGGCCACACCACTGGCCGTTGCCCGCCGAAGTCGTCCTCGCCGTCATCATCGCCGACGCCGGCATCACGCTCGTGCACTACGCCAGCCACAAGATCGGCGCATTGTGGCGCTTCCACGCCGTGCACCACTCGGTCAAGCGCATGTACGGCCTCAACGGCCTGATGAAGCACCCCCTGCACTAGACCGTCGAAATGACCGCCGGCGTACTCCCGCTGCTGCTGCTCGGCCTACCCGTCACCGTTGCCGCCGTACTCGCCCTCACCGTCGCGGTACAGCTGCTGCTGCAACACTCCAACGCCGACTACCGCATCGGACCTATCGGCCGCGTCCTCGCCCTCAACCAAGGCCACCGCTTCCACCACCTCAAATGGGCCGGCATCGGCGACGTCAACTTCGGCCTCTTCACCCTCATCTGGGACCATCTCCTGCGCACCTACAGCTTCGATCCCAGCCGGACGTTTACCAGCGACGACCTCGGCATGGCGGCCAAACCCAACTACCCGACCGGCTACCTCACCCAGCTCACCGAACCGTTCCGGCCCTCAGGTGCCTGCGCGACGACGCCGGCTGTGCAAGCGACAGCTTCCAGCTCGTCGTAGACCCGCACTGTCGCGACGCCGGGTTCCGAGATCGCAGCCAATCCGGTTCCGCCGGGGTATGTAGAACTAACGATGTCTCCGAGCCGGCATTCCGGACGTTGTGCCTGGTGAGGAGAGGGCTGTCATGACGCGAACAGCACGGAACACGGCGCGGTGTGGATCACCTACCGGCCCGGCCTTCCCGCCGAGCAGGTGCAGCGCCCCGCCGAACGGGTCCGCGGCATCGACTACATGATGCTCAGCCCTCACGACGCGCTCGACGCGCCGTTCTCATTGCAGGCGTGGGGTTACCGCCTCACTGTCACCTCCGCCGACGACGAGCAGATCGACGAGTTCATCCTTTCCGCTCGACTCAACGCCGGGCCGGAGCAGGGCGCGACCTGCTCCGGTGGGATCACCGCCACCGGCACCACGCCCCGCGAACTGCCCCAGCAGGGCCAGCAGCAGCAGCGATGAGCAACCCTCAGACGCCCCCACCCTCACCACGCCCGTGGTGGCCGCTCGCCGGCGCGGCCCCCCGTCGTGTTCGCCCCGGGACTGGCGATGGGGCTGCTCGCCCCGATCGGAAGAACACCAGGCGACGCGTCCGCCGACGCCGGGTTCGCCCGAGACGTGGCGACGCGCCACGCCCAGGCGGTGGAAATGGCGATGATCGTGCACTCCCGCACCGACGATCCCGAGGTCGCCACCCTTGCCATGGACATCGCCCTGACCCAGCAGTCGCAGATCGGCATCATGCGGACCTGGTTGACCCAGTGGGGGCTGCCACCGACCGGCAGCCAACCGGCTATGACCTGGATGTGCGACATGCAGGGCATGGACCACGGGGACCGGCAGCCGGCCCCGATGGCGAGCATGCCGGGCCCGGCCAACAAGACCGAGATCAGCCAGCTACGCGAGAGCACCGGCCGGAACCTGGACGTCAGTTTCGCCGACCTGATGGCCCGCCACCACCCTGGCGGCATCACCATGGTCGACGCGATCCTCTCCGCCAACCCCGTCCAGAGGTATGGGACCTGGCAACACGGATGCGCGCCGGCCAACAGGCCGAGATCGCCGCCCTGGAAACGGTGCGCAACCGGCTGCACGCCAGCACCCCCACCGATGCGTCCACCGCCTGACGTGCCGGGCGGACGCACGGTCGCGCCGCCAGCAACGGCCCGACCGGCGTCCCTGCGTCGGGACACACCCACGCCGCGTCCTGACCGCACGAGCGAACGCCTCGGGGAAGTGCGCTGGCGCTGCCGCGACGCGAGCCCGCTCGACCAGGCGCGCCTGTGCGGGCCGGCCGTGCTGGCGAAACCGGTCGTCGCAGGGTCGGGCCACGGACACCTGCAAACACGAGGCAGGACCCCCGGGCAGCGCACCAGCATGGCCTTCGCCGCGCTGGTCGGCCCGCGTCACCGCCGACAGCGTCGACCCCGGCGGCGCGTCGCGCGGGTGCCGGGTCAGATGCCGATCTGCCCTGGCCCGACCGTGCTCCGCAGCCAGATCATCAGGTCAGTCCACGCTCCGGTGAACAGCGCGAGCCCAATCGCGACGAGCAGCGCCCCGCCGACGCGGGTGACCCACCGATGGTGGCGGCGCACGAAGCGGGTGAGGGTCAGCGCGCGGCGCAGACCCAGGCCGACGAGCAGGAGCGGCAGGCCCAGACCGGTGCAGTAGGCCAGCGCGAGAACGGTGGCCCGGGCGGTGGTGGATTCCACTGCGGCGAGGCCGAGCACCGCACCGAGGGTGGGGGACACACACGGCGTCCAGGACAAGCCGAACGTGGCGCCGAGCACGGGCGCGCTCGCCAGCCCGGCCGAGGGCAGCCGGGTGGCGCGGACCTGCCGTTGCAACAACGGGAACGCCCCGAGGTGCCCGACGCCGAGCAGCACGGTCAGCGCTCCCGCGGCGATCTCGATGATGCGGGCGTTGGTCACCAGGGCCCGGCCGGCGGCATTGAACGCCACGGCAACGGTCACGAATACGACGGCGAAGCCAGCAATGAACCCGAGCGTCCCAGCCACGACCCGGCCACGGGCGCGCCGCCGGGTCGCAACGGCACCGGCGCCGCTGTCCGGGTGCGGGGCCGGTTGCGCCGGGGCATCCAGATCGGCGCCGGCCAGGCCGGTGACGTAGGACAGGTAGCCCGGAACCAGCGGCAGGACACACGGCGACAGGAAACTCACCAGGCCCGCCGCGGCCGCGACGGCCATCGCGGCCAGCAAAGGCCCGGACGCGGCGATGGACGCGAACTGTTCGCCCACGTCACCGTGCTCCGGTGGTCGTGCTCGCCATGACGGTCTGGTCGACCAGAATTAGCATGCCGCCCTCCCTTAGGTCCTACTCGGCGTGGACCGGACCGATCGTCTCACTTCGCTACTACCCGCCGTAGTATCGGGTCCGTCCATCCACGGGGCTTCCAGTCTCAGGAAACTGACAGCAAGTCGGTACAGCCGTCTCTGTATCGTCCGGTTTGGATTCGGCCAGTGGTAGGCGGCGGGCTGATCACGTTGTTGACGCGGCGAACGAGGGACGGAAAATGACGAGGAACACTCGCTTGAGTTTGGCGTTGATCGCGGTGGTGGTGCTCGCGGTCGGCGGCCTGCTGGCCGTCAACCGTCCCGACCAGCCGCCGGCTGCGACCACCGACGCTGGCACCATCGAGTCGACGGTGCTGGTGCGCGAGGACAGCCATCGGCTGTCCACCGCGGCGGACGGCAAGGTGACTCTGGTGGAGTTCCTCGACTTCGAGTGCGAGTCCTGTGCCGCGGCGTACCCGGCGGTCAAGCAGATCCTCGCCACTTATCAGGACCGCATCACCTTCGTGGTCCGGTACTTCCCGATCCCGAGCCACCCCAACGCCGATCTGGCCGCCCGCGCCGCTCAGGCCGCCGCGAACCAGGGCCGCTTCTCCGACATGTACGTCCACCTGTTCGAGAATCAGACCAGTTGGAGTCACAAGGAGCAGGCGCAGACGGAGGTGTTCCTCGGCTATGCGCGCGCCCTGGGCCTGGACATGGCGCGCTTCCAGCGTGATCTCGACGACCCCGCCACTGCCGCGCGGATTGCCAAGGACAAGGCCGACGGCGCGGCGGCCGGGGTGCAGGGCACCCCGACGTTCTTCCTCAACGGCCGGCAACTGACCGACCTGCGCGGCCAGGACGACCTTGTTGCCGCCATCGACGCCGCGCTGGCCGAATGAGCGCCGTCACTGTCGACACGTACAGCGAGCGGGCCTCGCTCGAACAGGGTTTCCTGTCTCGGGCCACCGCCTGGATCTGCGCCGTCGGTGGTGTTGTCGGGATGCTCGCCGCCGCAGTCCTCATCGTCGAGAAAATCCGCCTGCTCGCCGATCCCGACTACGTGCCGAGCTGCAGCATCAACCCCATCTTGTCCTGCGGCTCGGTCATGACCACGCCCCAGGCCGAGGCCTTCGGCATTCCCAACCCCCTGATCGGCATCGCGGGGTTCGCCGCGCTCACCACGATCGGCTTCGTCCTGCTGGCCGGGGTGCGACTGCCCGGCTGGTTCTGGCTGGGACTACAGGCCGGCGCTACGTTCGGCCTGATCTTCGTGCACTGGCTGATCTACCAGAGCCTCTACGTCATCGGCGCTCTCTGCCCGTACTGCATGCTGGTCTGGGCCGTCACCATCCCGATCTTCCTCTACGTCACCCTGCGCACCCTGCGCGATCACGGCGGTGCGCTTCCCGGGTCCGTGCAGCGGATCGCCGCCGCGGCTGCCAGCTACCACAGCCTCATCCTCACCGCCTGGCACGCGGTGATCCTGCTCGCGATTCTGCACCGGTTCTGGGATTACTGGATCACCCTCGTCTAACCGCCCGCTGCTTTCCGGCTTGCCGCAGGGAAGCTGCGCTGAGTCGAAGGATGCTCCCGCGCCCGCAGCACCCCGGTCAGCGGCTGTCGGTGGTGCAGCACCCGTCGTTGCAGCCGTTGGCGTCGTCGCCGTTGGCGGGGGAGCGCAGGGCGGCACCGGGGGCGCAGCAGGTGTCGCCGCGCCAGGCTTCGCGGCCTTCCTTGACCGCGACCGCGGCGATGACCAACGCGGCGGCGGGGTCGGCCCACCACCAGCCGAACAGCGAGTTGACCGCCAAACCAATCAGCAGCACCGCCGAGAGGTACGTGCACAGCAGGGTCTGCTTGGAGTCCGCGACGGCTGAGGCCGACCCGAGTTCGCGTCCCGCGCGGCGTTGTGCGGCCGACAGGACCGGCATCACCGCCAGGGACACCGCGGCCAGGACCAGGCCGATCGTGGAGTGCTCCGCGCGGTCGGCGCCGACGAGCGCGCGCACCGACTCGACGGACACGTATGCGGCGAGGGCGAAGAACGACAGCGCGATGATCCGCAGCGCGGTGCGTTCCCGGCGTTCGTGGTCGGTGCCGGAGAACTGCCAGGCAACGGCGGCGGCGGAGGCCACCTCGATGACGGAGTCGAGGCCGAACCCGATCAGCGCGGTCGAGGAGGCCATCCTGCCGGCGGTGATGGCGATGACCGCCTCGACGATGTTGTAGGTGATGGTCGCGGCGACGAACAGGCGTACCCGCCGGATCAGGGTCGAACGGCGGGCCGGTGACGGGCCGACCGACATCAGCGGCAGTGGCGCGTTCATCAGCAGCACCCCTCGGATTCGGCGGCGGGGCAGGCGGCCGGATCGACGGCCAGGACCAGGCCGAGCAGGTCCCCGAGGGCGTGCGCGAGGCGCGCGTCAGCCAGTTCGTAGCGGCTGCGGCGGCCCTCTGGCACCGCGACGACCAGGCCGCAGCCCCGCAGGCACGCCAGGTGGTTGGACAGGTTCTGCCGACTCGTGGACAGCAGGTCGGCGAGTTCTGCCGGATAGCCGGGCCCGTCGCGCAGCGCGAGCAGGAGCCGAGCGCGAACCGGGTCGGACAGGGCGTGACCGAAGCGGGCCAGGACCTGCCCATGCGTGAGCGTCTCCACTCCACGACTATACATCAGCGGGTGAATAAACAAAATGCTGAACTATTTGCTCGCGAGTCTTGACGACGCCCGATCGACTCATCTTAGTATGCGCATGTGAGCATGATTCTTGGGATGATCGACAGGTGCGGCGCTGGCGACACCGCGAACACGCTGCAGGAGGATCACTGATGGGGCACGACCACGGCCACAGCCACCAGGTGACGGCGACCGGGCAGCACCGCCGCGCCTTGGCCGGCGTGCTCATAGTGTCGGTGGTGATCTTCGCTGTCGAAGTCGTCGGCGCGGTCATCACCGGTAGCCTCGCGCTGCTCGCCGACGCCGGGCACGTCCTCGCTGACGCCAGCGGTGTCGCCCTCGCACTCGGCGCGGCCATGCTCGCCGCCCGCCCGGCGACCGGGCGGCGCACCTTCGGCTGGGCGCGGGCGGAGATCCTCGCCGCCGCCGTCAACGGCCTGATCCTGGCCGGGATGGGCGTCTACGTCTTCGTCGAAGGGATCCGGCGGCTCCTCGAACCCGTCGACGTGCAACCCGGTGGCATGGCCGTCTTCGCCGCGATCGGTCTCGTCGGCAACCTCGTCGGGGTGGCGTTGCTCTACCGGGCCCGCGACGCGAGCCTCAACATGCGCGGCGCGTTCCTCGAGGTCGCCACCGACACCGCCACCTCCGTCGGCGTCCTCGCCGCCGCCGCGGTCATCGCGCTGACCGGCTTCACCCGCGCCGACGCGATGGTGTCCCTACTCATCGGCCTCGTCATCGCCCCCCGCGCGCTGCGACTGCTGCGCGACGCGGTCAACATCCTGCTCGAAGCCGCCCCCGCCGAGGCCGACCTCGAACAGATCCGCCGACACATCACCGACGTCGACCACGTCGTTGGCGTGCACGACCTGCACGTCCACACCGTCACCTCAGGACTGCCCGTCCTCACCGCGCACGTCGTCGTCGACGACTCCTGCTTCCACGACGGCCACGCACCCCAACTACTCGACGCCCTGCAAACCTGCCTGGCCGGGCACTTCGACGTCGAACACAGCACCTTCCAACTCGAACCGGCCAGCCACGCCGACCACGAACACCCCACCCACCCCTAACCCACGGCAACACCGCACCGCCGACCGCCCAGACAGCGGCCGGCCGACCCTGCACGCCCTCAACCACCCTTAATCGAAGGGCAGCCACTCATGACCGCAACCAACGCGCGCCGACACCGCTGGGCCCTGGCCGGACTGACCGTCGCCGTCGTCGCCATCGGCTTCGACATCACCATCCTCAACGTCGCCCTACCCACCATCGCCACCGACCTCACCGCCGACACCAGCGCACTGCAATGGATGGTCAACGCCTACGTGCTGCTCTTCGCCGGCCTGCTGCTGCCCTTCGGCGCGCTCACCGACCGCTACGGCCGCCGCCGCGGCCTGCTCCTCGGCCTGGCCGTCTTCGCCGCAGCGTCCATCGCCGCCGCCTGGGCCGACACCGCCACCCAGGTCATCGCCGCCCGCGCCGGGCTCGGCGTCGGCGCCGCACTCATCATGCCGAGCACCCTCGCCTCCCTCACCGCCCTGTTCACCGGCGCCGACCGCGCCCGCGCGGTATCCGTGCTCGTCTCCGGCATGGGCGTCGGCATCCCGCTCGGCCCGATCATCGGCGGCTACCTCCTCGAGCACTTCTGGTGGGGCACTATCTTCCTGATCAACCTGCCCATCGTCGCCCTCGCCGCCATCACCGTCGCCGTGTTCCTGCCGGAGTCCCGCGACCCCAACCCGCCGCGCCCAGACCCCGCGGGTGCCGTCCTGTCCACCGCCGGGCTGGTCGTGTTCGTCTACGCCGTCATCGAAGCCCCAGAACAGGGCTGGACCGCGCCCACCGTCATCGTCGCGCTGATCGCCGCCGCGATGCTGCTCACCGGGTTCGCCTGGTGGGAACTGCGTAACCGGCAACCCATGATCGACCTGCGGCTGTTCCGCGACCGGCAATTCCGGTGGGGTTCCATCAACGCCACCCTCGCCAGCTTCGCCCTGTTCGGGCTGTTGTTCGTCGCACCCCAGCATCTGCAGTTCGTCCTCGGCTTCGACGCCCTCGACACCGGGTTGCGGCTGCTGCCCCTCATCGTCGGCCTCGTCACCGGCGCCGGCATCGCCACCCGCCTCACCACCCGCACAGGTCACCGCGCACCGATCGTCGCCGGGCTCGTCGCCACCACCGTCGGACTGCTCATCGGCGCATTGACCAACGCCGCCAGCAGCTACGGGTTCATCGCGACCTGGTATGCGATCGTCGGCTTGGGCATCGGCGCCATCCTCGCCCCGGCCATGGACGCGGTGCTGGCGGTGATGCCACCCGAACGCTCCGGCGCCGGCATCGCCATCACCATGACCATGCGCCAGACCGGCGGTGCTCTCGGCGTTGCCCTGCTCGGCAGCCTCTTGTCCGCCACCTACCGCGACCGCATCGACACCACCGGCCTTCCGGCGTCAGCCGTCGACGCCGCGACACATTCGATCGCCGGCACGATGGCCGTCGCGAGCAGTCTGGGCCTACCGGTGCTCGCCGACGCCGCGGGCCGCGCCTATGTCGACGCCATGGTTTACGTCCTTCTTGCCTGCGCCGTCGTGGCCGCGCTCGGTGCCGTCGCGGCCATGCTGTTCATGCCCGCTCGAGTAGGCGACGGCGCTACCGACTCCGTCGGGGTGGACTCGATCGCGGGCACCGGCTGATGTAGGTGTTGGTCCCGGTGGTGCGGGGCCGGAGCCCGTGCGCCAGTCGCTGACTTGACCAGTTCGAGCGCTAACATCCCGCGCTACACGCCTTCTCAACTTCAGGTTAATGACCTGCAATTTCCCTTCTCTGTCGCTCAAGAAAGGGGACATGCGGGCGTGGTGTGATGAACGCCTGCTGAAGATTTGCGGGGTCCGCTTCTGCCCTGATCACGAGCCACCCGCGGACCGGGGTGCGTACATGATCAGGGCGACGCCGATCAGGCAGATGCCGGCGCCGATGACGTCCCACCGGTCGGGCCGGAACTTGTCGACGATCACGCCCCAGGCGAGGGATCCGGCGACGAACACGCCGCCGTAGGCGGCGAGGATGCGCCCGAAGTTCGGGTCGGGTTGGAAAGTGGCGACGAATCCGTACGCGCCGAGGGCGATGACGCCAGCGGCGATCCACCACAGGCCGCGATGTTCCCGCCAGCCCTGCCAGACCAGCCACGCCCCGCCGATCTCGAACAGGGCGGCGACGACGAACAGCAGGATGGGGCGGACGACCGTCATCGGTGGACCGTACCGGGCTGCCGGTGGCCCGCGTTGCTGGTGATCCGGCCGAGCATCGGCAGCCGCTTGTGCCGACGCAGCCGCCGCAGTGGGAGCGACGGCTCACCCACCACCAGGCTCCACCGGGCAGGGTGGCGAGGGCGATAGCGATACCGGGCATAAACGGGCCGGCGGTGGTCCAGCCGTTGCCGAAAGGATCCCGGCGGCGAGCAGCAGCGGAATGGCGATTCGGCGGGTCGTTGCCGGCCGCAGCAGCCGCAGCGGCGTAGCCCGGTATCGGCGGCGGTATCTGCGGGGCGTGTCATGACGTCACCTTCTTGGTGAGGGCAGCTATCAGGTCGCTCACCTCGGGTACGCCGGCGAGCCCGGCCGGCGTGGAGTAGATCCGGCAGGTCAACGTCCCGGCGGACGCGGCGGTGTCGAACAGGTCGGTGCCGTCGACGGTGAAGGTGGGCGATCCGGCGAAGCCGACCACGGCAGCCTCGCCGTCCGTCTCTACCGCCGCGAACCTGATGGGAACGTCAGCCCGGCCGATCTCGTCCAGGGCTTGCCGCAGCCGCTGTCCCGCTGCTCGCCAGTTCGGGCAATCTGCGAAGTACCACACCGTCACCTGCACACGTGCGATCCTGCCCCTCGTCGGCCCGGCGCGGAAGCGGTCCGGGCCGGTCAACGGCCGGTGCGGAGAGCCGCGTCGTCACTGGGGGCGGCGCCGACGGCTCTCGACTAGACCGCCGCGGCGGTGATCGACAGCCCGAGTTGATCGGCGGCCAACACCGGTGGAAGCTGTGCGGCCAGAGCGCTAAGAGCGCCGTTGCGCGCCTCCAGCACCCAGCTGAGGCCGAGTTGGGCGAGGCGTTCCCGGAGCCCTTCTGCCGACCCCTGCCGCCGCCGTGAGCACCGCGCCAAGCACCGCATACCAGGCGGCGATGCCCAGCCTTGGCGCCACCCGCGCCTCGCTTGCCGTCGCCGCCGGCCATGCCGTACGAGCGCCACGGCCACGGCCACGATAATGGCTCTGGCGGCGAGTGCCCACAGCAGCGGATTCCGTCGCAGGTCTTCCGGGAGCTGCTGAGCGAGTACGAACATGCCCATCGCCACGACGAACCAGCCGAAGACCTTGCGCAGCACTTGGGCGGGATTCGGCCGGCGAGTCGCCCGTCGGCGAGGCTGCCGACGGCGACGGCGTCGGTAACCGCGACCGCCAGCGTCCAGTCGGCAGATCGCATCGAAGATTCAGTTGGCGAATGGGGCTACCGTCGGGTCGAGACGGGTCAGTCGCGCGTCGAGCCAGGGGATCTGGATGGTCGGCATCGAATACGTGATCGCGTTGGGGACCTCAGCCGGTCCCCTGGAGGCACCAGTCCCGACCGGCGGCTCTCGACGGGCCGATGTCCGATGAGCGCCGTCGAGGTTCTGGTGATCGGGGCGGGGCCAACCGGACTGGCCATGGCCGGGCAGTTGGCCGCCTCGGGTGTGCGGGTCCGGGTGGTGGATCGATCTCTCGACCGGGTTCAGGAGTCCCGTGCCCTGGCGGTTCAGCCCCGCACTCTGGAGGTCCTCGCCGGTCTCGGGGTGACTGACGAGATGACGGCCGTGGGGAACCGGTCGGTGCGGCTGTGTCTGCACGCGCGGGGGCGGGCGCGTAGCGTGCCACTGTTCGATTTGGGTCTGTCCGGCACCGTGTATCCGTATTTGCTGTTTCTGTCGCAGGCGGAGACCGAGCGCATCCTGGGTGAGCACCTCGCGGCGGTGGGGCTTGATGTAGAGCGGGGTGTCGAGCTGGTGGGGCTGGACTATGCCGTCGACGGTGCGGTGGCGACGCTGCGGCACGGAGACGACCGCGTGGAACGGGTGGCGGCCCGGTACGTGGTGGGTTGCGACGGCGCGCACAGCGCCGTGCGGCGCCTCGCTGGAATCGGCTTCGAGGGCGCTGCGTATCCGCAGACGTTCGTCCTAGCTGACCTGGAGGCCGACGGCCTCGACACTAGGACGGCGCATGTCTTCTTGTCCGAGCGGGGAATGCTGTTCTTCTTCCCACTCGGCCATCCGACCACCTGGCGGCTGCTGGTCATGCGGCCACCCGCCGAGGTTGCCTCACCAGACGCCCCGGTCACCCTCGATGAGGTGCAGGCACTCGCCGACACGTACACCGATGCGACGGCGCGCCTGCATGATCCGGTCTGGATGACCAACTTCCGGTTGCACCACCGTGCCGCCACCCACTACCGGGCCGGGCCGGTGTTCCTGGCCGGCGACGCCGCGCACATCCACAGCCCCGCCGGCGCGCAGGGCATGAACACCGGCATCCAGGACGCCGTCAACCTCGGTTGGAAGCTCGCCCAGGCCCTGCGGGGCGACGCCGACTCGACGCTGCTGGATACCTACGAGATCGAACGGGCGCCTGTCGGCCGGATGGTGCTGCGCTTCAGCGACCGGGCGTTCACCGTCGCGACGTCCACCAACCCGGCCGTCCGGTTCGCTCGGACCCGGATCGCCCCCGCTCTCATCCCGGTCGTGCTCGCGTCGCGGTTCGTGCGGGCCGCCGCCTTCCGGACGGTGTCGCAGCTGGGCATCAGCTACCGGAACAGCCCGCTGTCGGTGCAAGGGCCGCGCCCATCGCGGACCGGCCCACGACCCGGCGACCGGCTGCCCGACGCCCCGCTGCCCGGCGCCGCAGACGCCAGCACGCTGCATCGGCTGACCTCCACGTCCGGATGGCACCTGCTGCTGTGCGGGCCTTCCGCTGCCTGGCCTGCCGGCGACACCGTCGGCCTGGCCCGGGATCAGCTCACCGTGCATCACTTAACCGAACCCGACGCCACCGGACCGGCCCCCACGTCCGCTGCTCAAGCGCTGCGACGGCTGGGTCTCGGCGTCGGCGTCAATGGCGTGATACTGGTCCGTCCCGATGGACACATCGGCTACCGGGCTGGTGGCACCGACCTGACCGGGCTGCTCGCCTACCTGGACCGATGGCTCGGCTCCTAACCCTGCCCGCTGCTGTAACTGTGCGCCGGCCTGAGCGAGCTCGTGGATTCACCACCTGATCCCTTAGCGTCACAACCTCGCGACCGCCTCGACCGTATTTGCCCAGACCGCAGGATGTCCGGCCGTACGCCCGCTTCGAGCTGCTGCTTCACCGTCCGTTCGTGCAGGCTGGTACCGCCATAACCGTCGGCGACACCGAGGCGGTCGATCTCGGTGGCCACGTTGTAGAACGACTCGGCGCGTAGGAAGAAGCCGGTGCGTGGCTTCCTGGTGCCGCGTAGCAGTCGCAGGTGTTCACCAAGAGACGACTCGGTGGCGCGGGTGCTGAATCGGAAGTTGGTGGATCCGCCCTCGGGGTTGGAACCGGCCGCTACCGCGATCGCCTCGATGAGGGTCGACTTGCCGGTGCCGTTGTCTCCGGCTAGGAACGTCACGGCGGGGGTCCAACGTCAGCCGACCGGCTGACCGTAGGCCGGCGACGACGGGCAGCGTGAACGGATAGGCGGACCGGTCAATGTCGTCGTCGGTGAGCTCCACCCAGCGCAAAAAACCCACCGCTGTCTCGACGCGAGTCCGACGCCTCGTCTGCACTGGCCATCAGGTGACCCTTTCGCGCCGCCGCCCTGTTACATCTCGACCGTGTTTGCCCAGGCCGGAAGATGTCCGACGGTACGCCTGCTGACTCGGAGTGCTGCTGTCACCGTCCGCAGGTGAGACAGGTTCTCGTAGCTAGACGCCTCAGGGTTTCGCCATCGAAGCTTGCGGTACTGTCCAACCCCCGTGGATACGATGGATCCGTTGGAGTCATCAATCTCGGGTCTACTCGCCTGGTCGATGGCGGCGATGACCACCAGCAACCGGCTTCTTGCTGGCGAGCAGACGCGAATCGACCGCTCGGCAGATGCGCTCCTACTCATGCTCAGCATGCGCAACCTTGTACGCGCCGCCGACTGGGGTGCTAACACTGCGCGGGGCACCGCGCAGGAAGCCGCGAGGCGGCAAGCCGTCACTGAGTTTCGGCAGCAGTTGCCCAACGTTGTTGACGCGCGGGACGTGCTGGAACACTTCGACGACTATGCGACAGGCCGTGGTCGGCTTCAGCAGCGTGCCGTTCGTGAAGGGCAGGATGCGCCAACGTACTCGTTCGCGGTGGCGGTCGATGACCATGACGTCGTCATCGCCGTTGGCCCGTATCGGTTCGACGTTCGTTCGATTCGGGATGCTTGCCGCGAACTGGCGATCACGATCCTGTCACTGGAAGAGCAGCTCGATACTGGCGAAGCGCCGGCGGCGTTGGCCTAAATCAGGAAGAGCAGGGACGAGGCTGTAACTTCCGTCACCGGTCGCGGCAGCTGCCACTGGCCGTCCCGCACTGCCCCAGCCGTAGGCTGCCCGGATGAGTACGCAGCCGAAGCCCGGCATGGCCGATTTCATCGCCTCGTTCGCCGCCGCACGGCAACTGCTCAATCGGGCCCACCAGAGTGGCAGCCTGATCGAAGGCATGGTCCTCTACGTCTCGCTGATCGACGGGCTCCTGCGAACCGCGATCATCCTCGACAAGCAGCTCGCCGGTGACCCGGACGATCTCGACAAGTACGTGCAGCAGGTGCCCGGTGGGGCACGGTTCACCGAGAAGGCGATCTACGACGAAGCCCTGCGGCGTGGCCTCATCGACGCGACGCTGAAGGCAGAGGTCGTCGAGCTCTACGAGCACCGTAACGCCGTGGTGCACCGGTTCTTCCTGACCGGACTGCGATACACCGACCTTGAACCGCACCTTGGTCGATACGAGCTGGTCTTCCAGCAGATCTACGGCATCGTTGCGGAGCTGGAGGACCGGCAAGTACGCGAGGGCAAGGGTATGACCGTCGAGGGCAACGACCCCGAGGCCATCGCCGTCTCCCTCGCCCACATCGCCGGCAAGCTCGGCTTCCCGGACGGAGGAGTGTAGACAAGGACCATCGTGTGCAACGCCGCCAAGAGATCGGGTAGTCACGCGGTTGTCCCGTCATCGTGCCTACGCCGGCCACACCAACAGCCCACGATCCTCCTCCACCACCCACATCAAAGCCGGCCTCCACGACCTGGCCAACGCGCTGTCGGCCACGACCGGCCAGCCCCATCCGCTGGCCCGTCTGGCGGATCACGCCGACCAGTGGTCGCAGACGAACTGCGCCGTCTCACCTACGACCGACTAAGGAACCGGTAGCCGCGTGTGGCGCTCCGAGTGAGGCGGCTCCGGAGAGCACCACACGCGGCGCGGCCCCGCAAGCGACGCCCTACCCTGGTCGCGGCATCTGCCTTGTAAGCCGTCAACTCTCGGAGCTAGTCGGCGGTTTCCCAGGCCAGCGCGGAGGGTCGTTGCCCGCCGCTGGTAAGGAACTGTCGTGCCGCTTGCCGGGCGGTCGCGTTGGTGACGCGGGTGCGTTCGGGCCACGCGTCGGTGGGCGTGCCGGCGTAGTCGAAGGTGAACGCGGGCCCCGGTTCGAGGTCTTGCTGGTACCCCCAAGCGCTGCTGCCGTCGGCGGCGATGTGATAAACGAACGACCGTTGGAGGTGCCCGATGCAGATGTCGAGCATGACGGGAAACTCGCCTCCGCCGGGAGCGACGAGGGTGACGCAGTAGGGCAGCTGCTCGGTGTAGGCGTGACTGATCGTGTCCAGTGCGGCGTCGAGTTCGGCGACGGTGCTGACCGACGCGGCGCCGTCGCCGCGTCCCCAGGTGATCTCGATGCTCATCGCCGGATCCCTTCTCCTGTTCCGACGTACAGCTTATGGAGCCACGTGCGGTCGCCGTCGGTGAGGAACACCGTCAGGCGTGTTCCGTGCGGCAGGATCGTGGCGAGGATCTTTTCGCAGACCAAAGGTCTGATCGGATCGTCGCAGGGGGTGTGATTGAGCACGAGCGTGGCCTCTGCTGGGCTGCCGGGACGGCGCAGCACGGCTGCGGCCTGCGCCTCGGCGTGGTCCATCACGATGGCCTGAGCCAGAGGCGGCTTGAGTCCCACCCCCGCGGCGGGAAGCCTGCCCACCCTGATCTGCCGGCTGCGCAACCGACCATCAGGCTCCGCCGAGAAGTCAGGATCGCCCATGATCGCCCCGTCGGCGAGGAGAAACGCCTCGGTCTTGTCCTGCGGTTCGCCGCGACGCGCCAGACTCGCGGCCGCCCGAAGGACGGCCTGCGGCGGGTCAGCATGCGCGGGTGGCCGGCGGTTCCCGCCGCCACCCGCAGTCAGTTTCCCAGACCGCCCAGCCCACGCATCCGCGTGAGGATCTCCTCGACCTTGCCCGCTGACTGACCGACCGTTATGCCCGCTCCATCGAGCTGCTGTGAGCTGCGGTCCACCATCGCGGCAGTGCTGTGATCGGCGGCGCCCTGCAGCGCCGCTTGGATCAACGCCCGCGCTTGGTGAAGCTCAGAGCCGGCAGTTCGAATCAGCTCCCGAGCTCGATCAAGATGCGCCTTGGCTTGAAGAAGCCGACTGATCAACTCTGCCGCGCTCACCCGAATCACTGTGCCAGAACATAGACGTGCGTAGGTAGCGGCTGATTGTCAGGAGCGGTGCTGGGTGAAGCGGCGCCAGGACGGACGGCGCGCGGCGAGGTCCGCTGCCCGAAGGATATGGTCGGCCGCAAGGGAGGGCCAGCCAACCATCGCACCTGACCCCGGCCCCGCAGGCGTTCAGAAGGCCCGCCAGGTACCTAACTTCCTAGGGCGCCTGCGAGCTGTGCCATGACTGGCTGAACCCCTTTGGCTCACAAGGTCGCAACAAGCACCCGTCTGCTGATGCGAACGGCCCGATCTAGGTCTTTACGCCATGCCCAGCTTCCGGTACGAAGAACACAGCGCTGCGAAGTCGAAAGACTACGCTGCGCTGCGTCGTCTTGGAGGTGGCTATGTTGAGCGAGCGACAGGAGGCCCTGCCCCTTGTCCTGGAGCTGCCGGACGCCCCAGAAGACGACGGCGCAGAAGCACAAGCCAACTTCCGCTTCCAGTGCGAAGTCATCGCCCGCTGGAGCTATGGCCTGTTTGAGCCCGACGGCCCGATCGCAGTGGTCTGCGAGCACCATGAAGACTTCATGGTGCTCTTCGCCGACGGCCAGGTTGACCTCGCATCAGTCAAGCATCGGGGCCGCAATCGCGGGACGTGGTCCGTCGCTGACCTCTGCGACGACGGCGGTCTCACGCACCTGTTCGACCGATGGGTCGCGGTGGCTGCGTCTGGGCGCCCCATCCGTGCCCTACACCTGACCAATGCCGGCCTGACTAACGGACCAGGTCAATCCGCGGAACTGGCAGGCATATGCGAAGCCACGCAGCCAGACGCTGCCCTACTTCTAGCCTGGTCGAAGAAGCTCGCCCGACAATTTCTCATGGTGTCGCAGCGCAGACGAACGTCCGCCATGCCAACAGGTCAACCGCCCGCGCGTCCCGAACACCTGCTCGACACCGATCCGCTCGTACAGCTGGTAGCGCGATTCATACCGATGCTGACCTTCGTGCCGGTGTCACACCGCGACGACATAGCCGCAAGCACCATCATCGAGGTGGCTCTGCCGCTGTGTCGCGCGAAAGGCTGGGACACACACGACGGCCAGCATGTCCACGACGCGGTCATGGCGATCGTTGAGAAAATCGTCCGGACATTCGGCAAACGCCGTCTGGACCTCGCCCGCCAAGTGGTCGGTATGGCGGTGTGGCCCAACGGCATGGAACGCGATGAACGGCTCGCAGCACGATTGCTCGATGCCAAGGCACTGGACACAGCCATCATCTACGGCGGCGATGTGCCCTTGTTCCCACCCCAGGACGCCCCGCTCCCGGCGCCCGGCGGATCCCAACTACGCCGCAAAATGGCAGACGGGCAGCTCAGTGCCAGCGCCGTCCATCTCGCCGAACGACTCCGGTCCGCCTGGTACAGCACTCATCGATCGCGCCTACCCGACCTGCCGGGAGATGCGGGAGTCCTCGCGCAGATCGAAGCCGAAGTGCTGGAACTGGTTCTCGACGCCCAAGACGCCGCTCTCGCGGCAGGCACCACCCCATACGGGCGGACGTTCTTCCGCCAACTGCGCGACACCGTCCGTGTGTCGTCCTTCCGCCAGCGGCCCCCGCTGCGCATCAACGATCAGCACGCCCTGGGCGTGTCGTTCGAACTGAGCGACCAGTGCATCTTCGACTTCCTCCCGCCAACCAGCAGCGACACTCAGCAGGAGCAGGTGCATGACTGACCGCGGGGCACGCACTCGTCTGTTAGCCGCACGGCAGCAGGCAGCAGCCCGGGCCATCGCCGCCGAGGCAGCCTTCCACCAAGCCCGGGTGCTCCTCCTCATCGCCGCCTTCTCCGGCCGCAGCCGCGGCCTGCGAAGCCTCGCCCGCATATCCCGACTCGATTACCTGCTGCGCTTCCCGCCCGTCCTGCAATACATCAACCTGACCGACGAAGCGCAGTGGCCAAGCTCAGCGAAACCGCTGCCGGCCGAGCGCCGGGCAACGGACATCAACTTCGCCGCGACACGCTACGGGTTATGGACCGACCGCTACACCCTCATCATCGGCTCCCTCATCGGCAAGCAACTTGTCAACGTTGTGCCCGGACGCATTCTCGAGGTCATCACCACCCCCGCCGGCCGAGAGGTGGCCAAGCAGCTGTCCAACACAGCACAGTGGAACCCCACCCACCTTCGCGCCGAGTTCCTGCACCGACGGCTCAACATGTCCGCCCCACAGCTCGACGCACTCCTGCGACCTGCGATCCGCCGCCTGGAAGCCGACACCGCCCAGGCAACCGCATGACCAGGCGCCTGCGCATCCGAGCCGTCGAGGTGGTCACCACCCAAACAAGCCGCAGGTTCGACCTCGATCGTCCGCTGACAGCCCTCATCGGCTCGGTGGGCACGGGCAAGTCCAGCCTGCTCATGTTGATCAAACACGCGACCGGCGGTCGCGCCGCACTCACCCCAGCAGTGCGCGCCAACGTGACCAGGATCGTCCTCGATCTCCAGGTCGAAGACACCCGCCTGATGCTCGCGCGAAGAGTGCCCGATCCATCAGGCATCGTTGAGATTCTCGACCCGTACACCCGTGACATCGAGGCGCAGCTGCCCGTCCGAAGCCGCGAAGGCCAGGAGACGATCTCAGACCGGCTCCTGGAACGACTCGGAATCCCGCGCGAACGAATCCCGACCCGACGGCGCGGCGCCACCGCTGACACCGTAGCGGTCACCTTCCAGAACCTCATGGCCTACCTGTATGTCGAAGCAGTCGACATCGACCGGTCCATCGCCGGGCACACGGAGACCTACACCGACCGACCGCGTCGAGCGCTGTTCGAGTTCATGTTCGGACTTAACGACGCTGACCTCGCCGCCATGCAGCGCCGCGAAGGCACGCTGAACAGCGCCATCGCCGCACACAAAGCCGAGGTGACCGCGGTACGCAACTTCCTCGGACAGACCGAGACGCCACCCGAGGACAAAATCGACGAAGATCGACGCGGAATCCTAGTCCGACTCAATGAGATCAATGCGGGACTGCAAGCCCTAGCCTCGCAATCGTCAAGCCCTGGGCCCGCCACCGACGTACTGTTCGCCGAACTCGACCAGACCGCCAGCCAGGAACGCCAGCTACAGGCCGACGCCGCCCGGCGAGCCGAAGCCGCCGCGGCACGCCGCGCCGCGCTGGCGCAACTGGAACTGGACTATCTTCGCGCTCAACAAGCTCACGTTGCCGGTCATATCCTCGGGGCGCTTGAGTTCGAGGTCTGTCCCCGCTGCCTGCAACATCTTGATCACCAGACTCTCGCCGATGACCAGTGCCGGCTTTGCCGCCAACCGGAACCCGTCTCCGTGGCAGCCTCCGCCGTCGATGACGAGACCCGGCTCCGCTTCGAGAACCAGATCGCTGAGACCCGACAACTGCTCGACGAAGACGAGAACGCCGCGACCCGAGCCGCTGAATTGGCGAGCACCGCACGGCTGCATCTGCACGCGGTTCGACAACGTCTCGATGAACTCACCCGAAGCCGTACCGCACCGCTGCTCACCCAGACCGCGGCTCTCAGCGGTCAGCACGCCACCATGCTGGCGCGCCTGGCCCGACTGGACGACATGACCAACACTTGGGAGCGGTTCAAGGACATCGAACAACGGCTACGCACCGACGAGGACCAACGCAAGACAGTTCGGGCGGACATCAAGCGACGCAAGCAGGCCATGACCGAAGCCAGAGCGCGAGTCACCCGCTTCGACGCGGCCTTCCAGCGAGAAATCCAGCTCATCGGAGTCCCCGGAGTGCAAGAAGCCCACATCGATACCGAAGACTATCTGCCTCGGATCGACGGGGCCGCCTTCCACGAGATCCAAGCTTCCGGCGGAGGTGTCGCCACGGCCGTCCACGTCGCCTACAACATCGCCCTGATAACCACCGCGCTCGACGACCCTAACGTCACCGTACCGTCGCTGCTCATCATCGACTCGCCCCAAAACGCCATAGGCCGAAGCCCTACCGACGTCGAACTTAGCCAGCGCATCTACGATCGAATCGCAAACGTCACCAACGCCGCAAGCCAGCGAATCCAAATGATCATCGCAGACAATTCTCTACCGCCACTGCCCCCGCGAACGGATTGGAGTCACATCCACGTCATCGAATTCGGCTACGAAGACCGCGCGATGATACCTGGTGTCTGGCACAGCGGTCCTGCAGCAGCGAAAACCCGCGTGGAAGACACCGCTGTCGAATAAGCCGCCGCAGTATTGGAACACCAGCGGTGATCAAAGATTTGCGAGGCCCCGGCTGAAACATGCACTCGCGCCGCCGCCTGACCGTTGGGTGTTCGCCGGCGGCACCCGCGATAGCCTATAACCACTGATGCTATTGGTTCGAAGGTGAGGACCTCCCGGTGGGTACCAAATACGAACCGATGAGTCTGGCCAGGTTGGCCACCCACCTGGCGTCCGCGGACACCGACCGAATCCGCTGGAAGCTGGTGTGGGAGTTCATGGAGGAGTACCGCTGGGAACCGGCCGAGACCAGAGCGGGTCTATTGAGGGATGAGCCTGGGCCAGTTGGGGACGCGCGTTGGGACGTGCTGCTCGCGGCGCTCGCGGAGCACCTACTCGCCCAGGCAGATCTTGCCCCGCCTGCATGGGTCGATTTACGTGTGCTGCGCCGGGCGTGGTTCCCAGCCGAACTGGCCATCCACCGGGCCGACGCGCTGGCATGGGCGCCGGCCGCGTTTCGGAAACATGGTGTGTACCTGTCCGTTCACGACTTGTCCGCGGCGTGAGCGGATCAGGCGGCGTTCCGATGGGGGAGGCGGAACTCGCACTCGCGTCTACCCACCGAGGCGAGGGGTTGTCCGTCGCGGAGTCGTCGCTGGCCTCCCCGTCGTCGTGGTGCGCAACTAGCGCTGCCCTACGATGCGAAACAGGTGACATGGAACGTCGAGGACGCCCGCTTGGCGACACGAAGATAGCTTAGTTAACTGGCGAAGTGACCGGCGCGCCGCAGCCGTGTAGGGGCGAGAGGTTGAACGGCTGTGCCCGCCGGGCCTTGGTATTTAGTCTGCGTCATATCCGCAGCGGCACCCCGCTGGACTACCTGCGGAGCGTCACGACACTGAGCTTTACCGTGCCTTTGCAGCCAAGGCGAGTTGCACCGTAACCTATGAGCATGTGCACCCCAGAATGGTGCACATATGGTTCGTACATGTGTTCGATCCCCCCTCGGACACCAGAGTTCGTGGATATCCACGCGAGATCAACTTCCTCTCGCGTGGGGACGCGAGCCGTGACGACTCATATGTGCGCACCGACCCCAGGGAGCCGGCGCCACCTGCGCTGACACCCTCGCCCTCGTGCTGGCGGGGGGCCTAGGTGAGCCCCGGCAGGCTGCGCCCTCGCCGGCCCGACGAGCAGCTCGTCGAGGCGCTCATGCCCACCCCACTGCCGGTCGCATCGCCGGAGCCGGCGCCGCTGCCGACATTGCCCGCGCCCGCCGCCCGCACGAGTGATGGCGTGCTGTTCGATGTGGGCCGCCCTGACGCCGCCGGCCGCGTTACCGCTCGTGCGCTGCTGCGGGCGTTGGGCTGGACACCGGGCCTCACGCTGCATGTCGACGTCGTGACTGGCGCAATCCTGATCACCCCGGCCGCCGAAGGCGCGCACGTCGTGGGCACCCGCGAAGAGCTGCCCCTACCCGCCGCCGCCCGACACCTATGCGGCATCGCCACCGGCGAACCCGTCCTCCTGGCTGCCCTGCCCCGCCAGAACCGCATTGTCGTGCACCCCTTACACACCATCACGGCGGTCCTGGCCGACCTGCACGCCCGCATCCTCGCAGAGCCCTCATGACCATGGATCCCGATCGTGTTGCCACCGCCCGAGCGCTGCTCGAGCACCTCGGCCTCACCGCGGCCGACCTCACCGACAGTAACCGGCCTGCCGTGCCGACAGTCGCCGAGTACCTTCCTGCTGTCATCGCCGCGGCGAGCCCGGGCACCCGACGCACCTACGGCAGCTCCTGGCGACGAATGGCCGCCGCCTTCGGCGATCGGCGCATCGACGAGGTGCGGGCCAGCGATATCGAAGCCCTCATGCGACAGGCCGCCGCAGGCGCCCGCCCTCGCCGCAACTCCCGAAACGGCCGGCACGCCGGCGAGCACCTCATCGCCGCCGCCCGCGCCTTCTACAACCGCGCCATCGCCGACGGCTACCTCACCATCGCGGACAGCCCGGCCCACCGGGTCCGCAAACCTCGCCGGCTGCCCAACACCCGCCGTGCTCTCACCCCTGACGAACTGTCCGACATCAACGCCGCCGCCCGCAGCGGCGGCCACGACATCGTGCTCGACGCCCTGATCCTGCGTCTGCACACCGAAACGGCCTGCCGACGCAGCGGGGCTCTCGCGCTGCGCCTGATCGACCTGGACAGCGACCACGCGCTGATCCGCCTGTCCGAGAAGGGCGGCACGCAACGGTGGCAGCCCATCACCCCGATGCTCGCCGACCGACTGAACGATCACGCCCGAGCCCGGGGCGCGGTCGCACCCACTGATGCGCTGCTTCGCTACCGCAACGGCCAACCCGCCACCTACCGGCGCTACGACCTAATGTGGAAACGCATCGGCCGACAGTTGCCGTGGGTCGCCGTCCAAGGCATCTCCACCCATTGGCTGCGCCACACCACCCTCACCTGGGTCGAACGGCACTTCGGCTACGGGGTGGCCCGCGCCTACGCCGGGCACACCGACCGCCGCGGACCCGCCACCACCACCTACATCAAAGCCGACCTGCACGCCGTCGCCACCGCGCTGGCTGCCCTCACCGGTCAGCCACACCCAATGGCCGTCGAACAGCGAGGGCGCCCACGGCCTTCGGTGCAGCCTGTCGAGCCGCCGATCCGCTGAACGTGATCAGGTCGAACGCCACCGATCCGCGTCACAAACGAGGCCGCTGAATTCGAAGACCGGCGCGTCACGCCGGCCGGTTCGAACGACCGGTCGTGGTCGCCCCCGGACGGGGACAGCAGCACGTCGAGGTCGTGGCGGGCGGCCGCCTCGACGACGCTGGCGTCGAAGCCCAACTGCATGTCGGTCAACCGCTGGCTGGCCGGGGGGATCACCAGCCCGAGGGTGCGGGTGCGTCCCTCCTTGAGCGCGCGGGCGCTGGCGTTCGGTCGGTAGTCCAGCTCGTCGATGACCGCCTGGATCCGCTGCCGAGTCCCCTCCGACACGGTCCGTTTCCCGCTCAGGACGTAGGAGACGGTGCTGCGGGACACCCCCGCCCGGCGGGCGATCTCCCCGATGTTCATGCCGCGCCCTCGAATCGATTCTTGCCCCGACACGGGCACGCACCATCTTTCCCCGACGAGCATATCCGTCCGGAAACCCAGGCCCCGAGTCAGCACGTTCCGCGACCAGCGGACGGACAACGGACGGTGGCGCGACGAATGGACGAGCATTAATGTAAGCAGGTATGACGTGTGACGTCGGTCTGGCCCGCTAGCGAGGCTCGAACCGCCGCCGCCGAACGCCACCAACCGTATCGAACCGGATCGGTTCGGCAGCACAGGCCCAACCCGCCACCACCGCGCTCCACCTCACCGCCGAGAGGATCCGATGAATGTGAAGAGACGACTGAGTCGTCTGCTCGCCGCGACGGGAACCCTGCTGGTTCTCGCTGTCGGCGCCAGCATCTACGTGGTCTCGGACGCGCCGGGTGTCGCCCGCGCCGCCGGCACGGGACCGTGCGACATCTACGCCTCGGGGGGCACCCCGTGCGTGGCCGCGCACAGCACCACCCGCGCGCTCTACGGCGCGTACAACGGCCCGCTCTACCAGGTCCGCCGCTCGTCGGACAACACCACCCGCGACGTCGGCGTGCTCAGCGAGGGCGGCTACGCCAACGCCGCCACGCAGGACACGTTCTGCGCCAACACCAACTGCGTCATCACCATCCTCTACGACCAGTCCGGCCGCAACAACCGCCTCACCCAGGCCATGGGTGGCGGCGTGCCGGGCCCCGGCCCTGGCGGGTCGGACAACCTTGCCGACGCGAAGGCGGCACCGGTCACCGTCGGCGGCCAGAAGGCGTACGGCGTCTACATCGCTCCCGGCACCGGCTACCGCAACAACAACACCAACGGCGTCGCGACCGGCGACCAGCCCGAGGGCATCTACGCCGTCCTCGACGGCACGCACTACAACAACGGGTGCTGCTTCGACTACGGCAACGCGCAGACGAACGCCATGGCCGACGACATCGGCATCATGGAGACCATCTACTTCGGCAACAACAAGGTGTGGGGCTACGGGGACGGCAACGGCCCCTGGATCATGATGGACATGGAGTGGGGACTGTTCTCCGGGGTGAACGCGCGGTACAACCCCATGGCGCCCATCAACCACCGCTTCGTGACGGCCATCGTCAAGGGCGAGCCCAACCACTGGGCCATCCGGGGCGGAAACGCCCAGGCCGGCGGCCTGACGACCTACTTCGACGGACGCCGCCCCAACGGCTACCACCCGATGAAGAAGGAAGGCGCCATCCTGCTCGGCATCGGCGGCGACAACAGCAACACCGCCCGCGGCACCTTCTACGAGGGCGTGATGACCTCCGGCTACCCGACCGCGGCGACCGAGGACGCGGTACAGGCCAACATCGCCGCCGCCGCGTACGCGCCGGCCGGTGGCGGTAACCCGCCACAGGGCGTCCAACTCGTCGGTGCCCAGTCCAACCGCTGCGTCGACGTGCCGAACGGCACCACCACCAACGGCACCCAGGTCCAACTCTGGGACTGCGTCGGCAACACCGCCCAACGCTGGACCCACACCGCCGGCAAACAACTGCAGGTGCTGGGCAACAAGTGCCTCGACGCCAGCGGCCAGGGCACCACCAACGGCACCCAGGCCATCATCTGGGACTGCCACAGCGGCACCAACCAACAATGGAACATCAACTCCAACGGCACCATCACCGGCGTCCAGTCCGGGCTCTGCCTCGACGCCAGCGGCGCCGGGACCGCCAACGGCACCAAGCTCCTCCTCTGGGCCTGCAACGGGCAACAGAACCAGCGCTGGTCCACCCGCAGCTGATCCGTACCACCACCCGATCGACGGTGCCGCGCAGGTACGCGACCGCCTCGGCCACCTCGTCGGCCCGCCCGATGCGGCCCACCGGGTGCAGGCGGGTCAGCTCGGCGTCGATCCACTGGGCCTGG
>NZ_JBEZGJ010000084.1:0-31174 GCF_040649965.1 Micromonospora sp. NPDC048843 | reverse complement strand
CGCCTTCAACTCGCTCAACGGGGTACACGTCCAGGAGGGCGACAGCGACGTCGTCGGATTCGCGGTGATCGACCAGGGACCAGCCTGAACAGGCGTCGCACGTACCGATGAACGGGAACCCGCTACGCCCAGCGCTGAGCCGTCAGTTCCACTGGTTCTCGTTGGCGCGCTCTTAGCTGAGCGCTGCGTTCAGCGCGACGGCGACGGCGAGCCAGACGATGACAGTGCCGACACCGATGCCGACCATGGCGAGCGCCTTGACGGCGGTTGTCATCCGGGTGTGGGCGACTGTCAGGTTCGCCCAGACGCCCAACGCCCCGACCAGCGCGCCCAGGATGCCGCCGACGGTGAACAGCAGGATCGGCAGCATGACCAGGATGCGCAGGAAGATCGGCATGGAGGGCCCGGTCCGGTGCTTGACACCGTTGACCTCCACGGTCGGGTAAGGGTCGGCGAGGACGTTGCGTACCGTGGCCTGGACGACACCACCGTCCACCGTCGGCAACGCGAAGTGTCTGCCCGTCCTGGGGGCCGGCACTCCGCCGACGGTGACGGCAGGGTGGCCAAAGAACGCCTTGGTGGCGATGACGATCGGGCCAGCTACGCCGGCGACGTGGAGAGGTTCGGTGTTCACCGGCGTGATCTTAGGAAGCCCGGTGCGTCCCGTCCATCCCGTTGACCGAGCGGGGCGTCGGCGGCCCGCGTCGCGGCGTCCGGGCCGACGGGAAGGTGGACGTGCCCTCAGCCGGTTCGTCGCCCGTGGCTCGGGTGGGTGTCGGCCTGCCAGGCGGCGACGAGATCCTCGCGCGCCCGGGCGACCCGGGAACGGATCGTGCCGACGGGGCACTGGCAGACGTCCGCCGCCTCGGCGTAGGACAGGCCGAGCACCTGGGTGGCGACGAACGCCTCGCGGCGCTCCGGGGTCAGTCCGGCGATCAACTGGTGCAGGGTCACGCCCTCGTCGGCACCGGCGGTGATCGCACCGGCGGCCTCGGCCGCCGCCTGCCAGTCCGGCACCGACGCCAGCCTCGGCCGGGCCACCGCCGTCCGGACGTGATCCACTGCAACGCGCCGGGCGATGGTGAAGACCCAGGTACGGGCCGACGAGCGGCCGGCGAAGCCGGGCAGGTTGCGAATTGCCCGTAGGAACGTCTCCTGGGTCAGGTCGTCGGCCTCTCCCGGCCCGGCCAGGTGCGACAGGAACCGCCAGACCTGGTCCTGTAGTGCCCGGATGAACGCCGTGGCGGCCTGCCGATCACCCTGGCCCGCCTCCCGCGCCCACCGGGTCACCTGGTCGTCGTCAGCGACGCCGTTCCGCACAGACCACCGTCCTGTGTGCCACGGGCGCTCCTTCATGCCGAGATCCGTCGTCGGAACGCCGCCGGTCGGCCGCGCACTCTGGTGGTCGCCGGCCGGTCCGGAAAAGTTCCCGAGGTTCCCAGGTTCGACTGATCTCGCGGATGTCCCAGGTAGGTGATGGGAACCGCTGCCGCTCAGCTCGGGACGGGCTGGTCCGCGCTCTCGCGTTCCCGCGGGACCACGGGGTCGGGCATGCTCCACGAGCGCCACAGCTTGCTGTACCCGCCCCCGGCCCCGAGCAGTTCGGCGTGCGTGCCGTGCTCGGCGACGCGCCCCTGGTCGAGGACGACGATGCGGTCCGCGGTGGCCGCCTGGCTGAGTCGGTGGGCGACGATCAGAGTGGTACGTCCCTCGGTGGCCGCCACGGCGGCGCGGTCGAGGTCGCGTGCGCCAGCGCTGCCCGCCTCGGCGGTGGCCTCGTCGAGGACCGCGACGGCCGGATCGGCGAGGATGAGGCGGGCCAGTGCGAGCTGCTGGGCCTGGGCCGAGGTGAGCTGCCGCCCACCCTCCCCCACCGCTGTGGCGAGGCCGTCCGGCAGGGTCCGCACCCACTCGGTGGCGCCGACGAGGTCGAGGGCGGTGGCGATCTCGGCGTCGGTGGCGTCGGGGTCGGCGAGGCGCAGGTCGTCGGCGAGCGGGCCGGCGAAGACGTGCACCTCCTGGCTGATCAGGGCGACCTCCCGACGGAGGCGGTGCTCGCCGAGTTGGGCCAGCGGCACGCCGCGCAGGGTCACCGCACCGTCGGTGGGCGCGATGATGCCGGCGATGATGCCGGCGAGGGTGCTCTTGCCCGCACCGCTCGCGCCGACCAGGGCGACGCGCTCCCCGGGGGCGAGACGCAGGGCGATGTCCCGCAGCACCACCGGCCCGTCGTCGTAGCGGTGTCGCCCGACGGTCACCTCCAGTGCCGCCGGTACACCCCGATCGTGGCGGTCGGGCTCGGTGCCGGCGGGGGTAGCGGTGTCCGGCAGGGTGGTGACCCCGACGAGTCGGGCCAGGCTGGCCCCGGCCTGCAACACCGAGTCCGACTCGAACAGCAGCAGGCCGATGGGGTTGAAGAGTCGGTGGAAGTAGAGCGCGGCAGTGGTGGCGGCGCCGACGGTGGCCAGGTCACCGCGGACCAGCAGGAAGCCGGCGAGCAACACGGCGGCGAGCCCGACGAACTCGGAGCGGTTGATGCGCAGCCCGAAGCGGGTGTAGAGACCGAAGATCTCCAGCGACAGGTCGCGGGCGACGCCGGAGCGCTCCGCGATCCGCACGACGTGGGCGTCCTCCATCCGGTAGGCGCGCACTGTCGCCGCGCCCCGCAGCGCCTCGGCCGTCGCCTGGGCGCGCTCGCCCGTCGCCACCCGCTCGCGGGCGTAGTACGGCACCGACCGCTTCAGGTACCAGCGCAGCGCCACCGCGTACGCCGGGGCCGCGACCAACCCGGCGATGCCGAGCCGCCAGTCGAGAGCGAAGAGCCCCGCCGCGGTCAGCACGACGGACAGCAGCGCGCCGAGGAAGGCGGGGCCGCTGGTGGCGATCACATTCGTCACCACTGCCACGTCGTCGCCGGCACGGGCCACCAGGTCCCCGGTCCCGGCCCGCTCCAGAGTGGCCGAGGGCAGGTGCAGGGCCCGGTCGAGGACCCGCTCCCGGAGTCGGGCCAGCACCGTCTCGCCGAGACGCGCGGCGACCGCCGCTCCGACCGCGGTGAGGAGCCCCGCGAGCACGGCGGCGCCCGCGATCACGGCGGCCCAGGCCACCACCCGAGGTGTGTCGGTCCCGGCGATGACGTCGTCGACGAGGCGCCCGAGGACCCAGGGGGCGACCAGCCCGGTCGCGGCGGCGGCGATCAGCAACGTGCCGGCGACGGCGCTGAGCCCCGGCAGGAGCGCCAGCTCGGTGCGGAGGGCAGCCCAGGTCTGCCGGCCGGTGGCCGTCGGCAGCAGGTGCCGGGTGATCGGCTCGGACGTCATCGCAGGGTTTCCTCCCGGTAGCGGGCGTCACTGGCGAGCAACCGCTCGTGCGGACCCTCGGCGACGACCCGTCCCCGGTCGATCACCGCGACCCGGTCGGTGATCCGCAGCAGTGCCGGGCTGGTGGTGATCAGCACCGTGCCGCGGGGTCCCGCCCCGCGAGCCTCGGCCAGCCTGGTGGCGAGCAACCCCTCGGTCACCGCGTCGACAGCCGTGGTGGGGTTGTGCAGCACGAGCACCGGCGGGTCGGCGACGAGCGCCCTCGCCAGCCCGATCCGCTGTCGCTGCCCACCGGAGAGGTTCGACCCGCGTTCGGTGAGCAGGCGGTCGAACCCGTGCGGGTGCGCGGCGAGCACGTCCTCGGCGGCGGCAGCCCGTACGGCGGCACGCAGCACCTCGTCGTCGACGAAGGCGCCGGCGCTGAGGTTGGCGCGCAACGTCCCCTCGAACAGCGCCACGTCATGCTGTTCGACAAGGACCACTGCGCGCGCGGCGTCGATGTGCAGCTCGTCGGCGGACACGCCGTCGATGCGGACCGTGCCCCGGTGGTCCGCGCGGGGCACCCGGCCGGCCAGCAGAGCGACCAGCGCCTCGCCCTCGCTCGGGTCGTAGGCGAGCACGCCCAGGATCTCACCGGCGCGGACGCGCAGGCTGACGTCGTCGAGGCCCGCGTACGAGACCCCGTCGAGGGCGAGCCGGGACGGGCTCGGGGCGGGCGGCCCGGCGTCACCCGGCTGGACGACCGGCGCGGCGCCGAGGACCCGGGCGACCCGCCCGGCGGAGGCTCGGGCCATGGCGAACAGTTGGACGCAGTACCCGAGGGTCTGCACCGGCTCGGCGATGAACTGCGCCAGCCCGACCACGGCGACGAGTTCACCGATGGTGAGCCGGCCCTGAAGCGCGAGCCAACCGGCGAATCCGGCGACCGTGGCGAGGAAGAGGCCGTTGACAGTGGTGGTGAGCCCGAGGTGCAGACCCTTTGTGGTGGCGGCGCGCAGGGTGACGTCGAGCGCGTGGCGGCTGGATTCCGCGTACCGGCGGGCGGCGTGGTCCTGTGCGCCGATGCCGCGCAGCACGCGCAGGCCGCTGACGAGGTCGACGGCGAGGGCGGTAGTGGCGGCGAGCGCCTCCTGCTGCGACGTGCTGCGCCGGGTGAGCAGCGGCGCCATCCGCTGGAGGGCGACGACCAGCAGGGGTACGCCGATGAGCACCCCGAGGCCGAGGGGAACGTCGACGACGAGCAGCGCGACGGCCGCGACCACGATGGCGGTGAGCGCCGCGGCGGTGAGCCCCGCGACCCGCACGACGAGCGCTGACAACTCGGCGTCGGAGGCCGTCACTGACAGCAGCTCGCCGTCGCGCATGCCCGAGCGGCGTCCGCGCGGGTCGAGGGCGCTGCGGACGATCTCGACCCGGGTGGCGTGCGCCTCGTGTTCGACGGCGGCGAACGCCAGTCGTGCGCCGGCCCGGTAGGCGAAGGCGAGCACTGTGAACAGGGCGGCCAGGCCGGCCAGCGAGAGCAGCAGGGCGCGGACGTCCCCGGTGGCCACCGCACGGTCGATGACCACGCCGATGGCCACCGGGACGAGGGCTTCGGTGGCCTGGTGGGTGCAGAGCAGCGCGATGCCGGCGGCTACCCTGGCGCGCTGTCGACGCAGCGCGCGACGGAGCACCAGGCCACCGGTGGTCTCGGTGACTGTCATGCTCGGATCGATGAGGGCACGGCGACGGACTCCACTACGATTAGGGCAGGCTAACCTAACATGCCCCCGAAGTGGGGTTGGACGCGCGGTCCCGGTGCTCCCCCACCGGTACCGAGGCGGGCAGACCGAGACCCTTGATCGCCGCCGCGACCAGGGCCTCCGGGGGCAGTGAGACATCGAGTACGAGCACCGACTCGTCCGGCTCGGCCGGTTCCAGCGTGGCGAGCTGCGACTCCAGCAGACTGGCCGGCATGTAGTGCCCCTCGCGCCGGGCCAGTCGGGCTCGGATGACCTCCACCGGGCCGTCCAGGTGCACGAAGTCCACACGGAGCGGGCCCTGGCGAAGCACGTCCCGGTACGACCGCTTCAACGCCGAGCAGGCCAGCACCGTCGAGCGGCCCTCCGCGCCGCGATCGGCGATCCACCCGGCGATGTCCCGCAGCCACGGCCACCGGGTGGTGTCGTCCAGCGGCACCCCGGAGCGCATCCGCGCCACGTTCTGCGGGGAGTGAAACTCGTCGGCCTCGGCGAACGTCAGCCCCGTCGCCACGCCGATCCCGCGCGCCACTGTGGTTTTGCCCGCCCCGGAGACGCCCATCACCACTACGTGCCGGGTGGGCCGGGCGCCGCGCCGCTCACCAGTCATGGACCGTGCCGTCCTTGAGCCGGTTGAACGGCAGGTACGCCGGCTCGTACGGGAACCGGGCCGCCGCCTCCTCGTCGAGCTCCACCCCGAGCCCCGGTTGGTCGCCCGGGTGCAGGTAGCCGTCGGTGAAGGTGAACGACTGCCGGAACACCTCGTTGGCCAGCGGGGTGTGCTTCATGTACTCCTGGATCCCGAAGTTGTGGATGGCGAGGTCCAGGTGCAGCGCCGCGGCCATGCCCACCGGGGAGATGTCGGTGGGGCCGTGAATGCCGGACTTGATCTGGTACTGGGCGGCGAAGTCGAGCAGCTTGCGCATGGCGGTGATGCCGCCGGTGTGGGTGACAGCGGACCGGACATAGTCGATCAGCTGCTCGCGGATCAGGGTCTGGTAGTCCCAGACCGTGTTGAAGACCTCGCCGATGGCCAGCGGGGTGGTGGTGTGCTGGCGGACCAGCCGCAGCGCCTCCTGGTTCTCGGCCGGGGTGCAGTCCTCCAGCCAGAACAGGTCGTACGGTTCGAGGGCCTTGCCGAGCTTGGCGGCCTGGATCGGGGTCATCCGGTGGTGACCGTCGTGCAGCAGCGGCAACTCCGGGCCGAACTCGCCGCGCACCGCCTCGAAGACCGACGGTAGGTGGCGCAGGTAGGCGCGAGTGTCCCAGTCCTCCTCCGCAGGCAGCGGGGTGCGCTGCGCGGGCTCGTAGTCGTAGCGCTGGCCGGTGGCGCTGGGCTGCGCGGCCACGCCGTAGACCGCGTTGATCCCGGGCACCGCGGTCTGTACCCGGATCGACTTGAAGCCCTCGTCGAGGTGGCGACGGATCGAGTCGAACAGCTCGGGGATGTCCCGCCCCGACGCGTGCCCGTACGCCATGATGCCGGTGCGCGACGCGCCGCCCAGCAGTTGGTACAGCGGCATGCCGGCGGCCTTGGCCAAGATGTCCCACAGCGCGACGTCCACCGCGGCGATGGCCGCCATGGTGACCGGGCCCCGGCGCCAGTACGCCGACCGGTACAGGAACTGCCAGGTGTCTTCGATCCGGTGCGGGTCCCGGCCCATCAGCAGCGGGGCGACGTGGTCACGCAGGTACGAGGCGACGGAGAGCTCGCGGCCGTTGAGCGTGGCGTCGCCCAGACCGGTGATGCCCTCATCAGTTGTGATCTTGAGGGTGACGAAGTTCCGGTCGGGGCTGGTCACGATGATGTCTGCTGCGACGATCTTCACGGGGTGCCTTTCGTTCTCGCCGGTCGGGGTCTCACCACTCCGCGTAGGAGCCGTCGGGGTGCCGCCAGGTCGGGCTGCGCCAGGCGTGCCCGCGCTTGTCAGCGGTCCGCACGGCGTGTTCGTCGATCTCGATGCCGAGACCGGGCGCTGTCAACCGCTGCACGTACCCGTCGACGAAGGTCAGCGGAGTCTGGTCGAGGCAGTAGTCGAGCACCTCGGCGCCCTGGTTGTAGTGGATGCCGATGCTCTGCTCCTGGATCAGGAAGTTGGGTGTGGCGAAGCCGACCTGGAGGCAGGCGGCGAGGGCGATCGGCCCGAGCGGGCAGTGCGGGGCGAGCTGCCCGTCGTACACCTCGGCCAGCGTGGCGATCTTGCGGACCTCGGTGATGCCGCCGGCGTGCGCGAGGTCCGGCTGGGCCACGGCGATGCCGGCCTGCAACACGGGCAGGAACTCCTGCCGGCTGTAGAGCCGCTCCCCCGTCGAGACGGGGGTGGTGGTGCAGCGGACGACCTCACCGATCAGGTGCGAGTTCTCCGGCACCACCGGTTCTTCCAGGAAGAACGGCCGGTACGGCTCCAGCAGCGGAGCGACCCTCCGGACGTTGGCGAGGGTGAACCGACCGTGGAAGTCGACGGCGACGTCGCGGTCGTCGCCGAGGACCTCGCGGGCGACGGCCACCCGCTGCACCACAGCGTCGAGGTCGGCGACCGAGGCGAGCGCGCCCATCCGCCCGGACGCGTTCATCTTCACAGCGGTCAGGCCCGCCTCGATCCGGGCGCTGATCTGGTCGCGGATCTCGGCAGGCTCGTCACCACCGATCCAGCCGTAGACCCGGATCCGGTCTCGGACCGGGCCACCGAGGAGCTGGTGCACGGGGGCGCCGTAGTGCTTTCCGGCGATGTCCCAGAGGGCCTGGTCCAGACCGGACACCGCACTGGCCAGGATCGGGCCGCCCCGATAGAAGGAGCCCTTGGTCAGCACCTGCCAGTGATCCTCGATGCGCAGGGCGTCCCGTCCGGTGAGCAGCTCGCTGAGTTGGTGGACGGCAGTGCGCACGGTCTCGGAGCGGCCCTCGCAGGTCGCCTCGCCCCAGCCGACGATGCCGGACTCCGTCTCGATCCGGACGAACAGCCAGCGGGGCGCGACCAGGAACGTCTCCACCTTCGCGATCGTCGTCATGTCCCGATCAGCCCTTCGTCGCACCGGCGGTGAGGCCGGAGACGACGTATTTCTGCACGAACAGGGCGATCAGCATGATCGGCAGGGTGACCACTGTCGCGGCGGCCATCAGGCCGCCCCAGTCGATGCTGGCGTAGCCGACGAAGTCGAAGATCGCGACCGGGAGCGTCTTGGTGTCGGAGCCGGAGAGCACCAGGGCGAACATGAAGTTGTTCCAGGAGAAGATGAAGGAGAGGATGCCGGCGGTCGCGACGCCGGGCACCGACAGCGGGAGGGTGATCCGCCGGAACGCGCCGATGTGGGTCAGCCCGTCGACCAGCGCTGCCTCTTCCAACTCGGTCGGCAGGCCGTCGAAGTAGCCCATCATGATGTAGACGATCAGCGGGAGCGACACGAACATGTGGCTCAGGATCAGCACCGTGAAGCCGCCGACCATCTTCAGGTTCGAGAAGACGTAGTACCAGGGCACCAGGAGCGAGACTCCGGGGATGACCCGGGCCATGAGCACGACGAGCGCCGACTTCTTCATGCTGAACCGGCTCATCGAGTACGCCGCGGGCACCCCGAGCAGGAGCGACAGCGTGGTGGCCGCGAACGCCACCCAGAGGCTGTTGCCGATGAACTCGAGGTAGTTCGCCTGCTGGAGAACCGTCTCGTAGTTCTTCAGGCTGGGTGAGAAGACGAACGCCTTGGCCGTGTCGTAGATGTCCACGTTGGTCTTGAAGGACGCCGCGATCATCCAGAGCAGGGGCGCCATCAGCGCGAACACCACGACGACGAGAGCCGAGTTGCGGAACACCCGGTACGGCTTGCTCGGCTTCATCGGCCCAGCCCCTTCTTGCGATAGGTGAGGGCCCACATCACCCCGATGATGATCAGGAAGAAGATGATGAGGACTGTCGACGAGACGCCGTAGTCGTTGTAGTCGAAGCTGAGGCCGTACGCGTACACGTTGAGGGTCTCGACCTCGTGGAAGGAACCGCCGCCGCGCCCCTTGGTGGCGTAGAGGATGTCGAACGTCTTAAGGGCGTCGATGCCGCGCAGCAGGATGGCGACGATCACGGTGGGCATCAGCAGCGGGAGGGTGACGTGCCGGAACCGCTGCCAACTGCTGGCGCCGTCGATCCGGGCCGCCTCCTGCGGCTCGTCGGAGAGCGAGGTGAGTCCGGCGAGCAGGATCAGCACGACCATCGGCGTCCACTGCCAGATGTCGATGAACATCGTCGTCGGCAGGGCCGAGTGCTGCCCGGCCAGCCAGGGTTGAGGGCCGATTCCGATCCAGCCGAGCAGTTGGTTCGCCATCCCGATGTTGGGGTCGAAGATCAGGCGCCACATCATGCCGACCGCCACCGGAGTGGCCACCAGCGGCAGGAGGATCGCGACGCGGACCCACTTCTCACCGCGGAAGGGCCGCCACAGCAGCAGGGCGATCGCCATGCCGAGAATGACCTCGAAGAACAGCACGACGCCGGTGAAGAGGACGGTGCGCCAGACCGCCGGCCAGAACCGGTCGGTGTCGGTGAGCACGTCGAGATAGTTCTGGAAGCCGATGAACTCGGACTCAGCGCGTACCGAACCCTCGGCGTCGGTCAGGCTCAGGTACCCGGTCCACGCCACCGGAAAGATGATGAGAACGGCGACGAACGCCATGGCGGGTGCCGCGAAGAGCCACTTGCGGTGTTCGTTGGCCCAACGCGACCAGGCCGACGTCGTATCCACTGACGCCGCGGGGGCCTCGGGCGAATCGGTACGGGGGGTGAGAACGGCTGACATTGAGAACTCCGGGTTGGAGGGGTCAGGTCCCGGCGAGGCGGCGGAGCCGGTGGGCCCCGCCGCCCTGCGCGTGTGCTACTTCGCCTCGTCGTCGAGGAACTTCTGGAACGCCGCGTTCGCCGTGTCCGCCGAGCTGGCGGCGTCCTTGCCGGTGATCGCGTCGACGATCGGCTGGCCGACGATCTCCCGCGCCTGGGCCACCTTCACCACCAGCGGACGGTCGTGCCCGACCCCGTTGGCGGTGCTGACCGTGTTGGCCTCGGCGAGGTCCTTCGGGTAGGAGGCGGTACCCGCCGGGTTCGCCCAGACAGAGGTGCGGGCACCGGGTACGCCGGCCGTCTGCTGCGCCAGCGCCTGCTCCTTGCCGGCGGCCCACTGGATGAACTTCCAGGCGTTGTCCTTGTTCTCCGAGCTGTCGTTCACGCCGAGCGCCCAGGACGGGATGTTGTACGGCTTCGATCCGGCCGGGCCGGCCGGGAAGGCGGCGAAGCCGACGGAGTCGACGACCTTGGACTTGGTCGGGTCGGTGGCGTTCTTGTAGAGCGAGTTGGCCTCGGTGTAGAAGGCGGCCTTGCCCTGCGTGAAGATCGCCATCGCCTCCGACCAGCTCATGTCGGTGCTGATGTTCTCCGGGCCGTGGTCCCTGAGCAGCCCGCCGTAGTAGGCGTACGCCTGCTTGGCCTGCTCGGTGTTCACAGTGGCCTTCCCGCTGGCGTCCACGAAGTCGCCGCCGAAGCTGAAGAGGAAGCTGGAGAACTGTGTGACAGCGGCGGCCTTGCCGGTACGAGCGACGAAGCCGGCGACGCCCGGGTTGTCGGCCTCGATCTTCGCGGCCTGCGCCTTGAGCTCGTCGAGGGTCTTGGGCGGCGCGGTGAAGCCGGATTTCGCCAGCAGGTCCTTGCGGTAGTAGAGGACCTCCTGCTCGGTGATGATCGGCAGCCCGACGACCTTGTCCTCGTAGGTCGTCGCCTGCATCGGCCCGGCCTGGAAGTCACCGAACTCGAAGGCGCTGTCGGACTTGACCTTCTCGCTCAGGTCGGCGAGGTACTTGTTCTTGCCGAACAGCTTCCCCTCCTGAAGGGGCCGGTACATCATCACGTCGAGGTCGTCGGACCCGGCGTTCAGCTTGACGTTGTACTGGTCGGAGAGCTGGTCCTCACCGAGCTGGGTGACCTCGACCTTGAGGCCGGACTGCTTCTCGAACTCCGGCAGGACCTTCTTGATGTTCTCTGTCCACACGTGGTTGACAAGTGTCACGCGGACGGTCTTCGAGCCCTCGCCGCCGTCGTCGCCGCCGCAGGCGGTCAGGCTCATGGCGGCGACCACAGCCAGAGAAATGCCGATTATCGATCGACGTCGCACGCTTGTCTCTCCTTCTGTCGTGGCCGCCGCCCCCGAGAGAGCCGCTACCTCGGCGTTACATCCGCTTAACATCCGGATGCTAGGCCGAATAAGCGGATTACCTCAAGAGGTAGATGCAAATGATATGATCTTTGAGTGGAACCGTCCTCACCAGAGGTTGCAGCCGCTCCGGCCCTCCCCGCCGAGTCCGGGCTGCACGCGCGCGTCCTCGAACACCTCGGCACCGCCATCTGCGGCGGTGAGCTGGCACCCGGATCGGTCCTCAACATCGACGAGCTGGTCGACAGGTACGCGGTGTCCCGCTCGGTCGTCCGTGAGGTGCTACGGGTGCTGGCCTCGATCGGATTCATCGAGGCACGCCGACGGGTAGGTGTGATGATCCGACCGGCGAGCGCGTGGAACGTCTTCGACCCGCAGGTGATCCGTTGGCGTCTCGCCTCGGCCGGCCGGATGGCCCAGCTCCGCTCCATCACCGAGCTGCGCACCGCCGTCGAGCCCCACGCCGCCTACCTGGCCGCCAGCCGGATCGGCCGTGACGAGGCGAGCGATCTCGTCGGGCTGGCGGCGAAGATGTGGGCCGCCGGCGAAGCCGGCGACGAGGAGCGCTTCCTGCACCTCGACATCGAGTTTCACCGGCGCGTCCTGCTCGCCTCCGGCAACGAGATGTTCGTCCGGCTCCAGGAGCTGGTCGCGGAGGTGCTCACCGGCCGGCACAAGCACCACCTCATGCCGCACCACCCGCATGAGCAGGCTCTCCAGATGCACGCCGACGTCGCCCAGGCGATCCAGCGGCGCGACGGGGAGCGTGCCCGGCAGGCGATGGTGCAGCTGATGGAACAGGCCTTCGACGAGATGAAGTCGCTGTGGGAGCAGACCGGCGAGCCCGACCGCGGGGCGATCAGACGCTGACCGGGCCCCTCGATCGCCTCAGCGGACCACGCCGATACCCGTGAACGACCTGTCGTACTCGGTGAACGACCGGTTCGTGTACGGCGCGTAGATCCAGGTCCGCAGCGAGTTGGCGGCGGTGTCGACCTCGACCAGGCGTACCGGGTTGGTGCTGTTGGAGTGGAACGTCTGGAGGAACGAGTAGATCTTGTTTCCGTTGACCCCGGTGTCGACCCGGTTGGCGGCGATGCCCGTGTGACCGGAGAAGACGAACCGGATGTTGGCGTACTGCTTGACCAGGTTGTCGAAGAGGTACTGCGGGCTCGTCGCGCCGTACCCGGCACTCTGCTCGATGGCGCCGTTACCGTCGATGTAGTCGTGGGTGACCACGATGACGTTGTGCCGAGGGTTGGCGGCGACGACGCTCCTGGCCCAGTTCACGGCCGCGACCCGGGGCCAGAGTTCCAGGGTCAGCACCATCCACTGCACGCCACCGGCCGCGAAGGTCGAGTACGAGTTGTCGACCTTGCCGGCCTCGAACTGCCCCCGGACCGCGCGGTACTGGCTGACTGTGAAGTACTGGTTGAACACGCTGGTGTCGCGGACGAGTTCGCGGGTGCGGGCGGGGTCGCGGGCGGAGCCGCCGACGCCGGTCGCCTGGGTGTCGTGGTTGCCGAGAGCCAGCGCGTACGGGATTGCGGCGTTCTCGATCGGCCGCATCGCGTTACGGGCGATGACGTACTGCGCGTGGTCCGGGGTGTCCCAGTTGACCACGTCACCGGAGGAGGTCACGAAGCGCAGGTCAAGCGCGGACCGGTTCTGCACCAACCAGTTCGTGCGGTTGAGGAACCGAGGGTCCGAGCTGCCCAGCACCTCCTGCTGGGTGTCCGGCAGGACGGCGAAGCTGAACTTCGGGTCGGTGGTGCCCTCGGTCTCCATCCGCGCGGACGCGATGTGGACGTTGCGGTCGCAGGAGTCGGCCCGGAAGTCGTTGACGAGCTGGATCCGCACCGTGTGCTGGCCGGCGCCGACCGCCGCGCCGACCGGGTAGGTGCCGTAACTGGTCGCGCTGACGATCGTGGTCTGGCCGACGTCGACGCCGTCGACCGTCACCCGGACGGTCGGCCAGCCCTGGCAGTTGTCACCGACCGCCCCGATCACCACTCGCCCGGAGCCGCTGATGCTGGTGCTGGCATAGCTGGAGTTGCCCCAGAGCGAGGCGTGCGTGCCGGACGCGGGCACCGGGGTGCCGGTCGCCGTACGGATCGCACCGTCCACGACGGTGAACGGGGATGCCTCGGCGGCGCTGGCCGTGCTGCCGGCGAACGCTCCCCCCGCGATGACGACCACTGTCGCCACGGCCATCGCCACGATCGTGGACCCTGATCTCCTGATTCGCACCGCTGATCCTCCCTTGTCGACGTACGCCCAGAAGCTGGGCATTCGTAGCCTAGGACGAATCGGGACGACACATGTGAATACTTAACAGCCATCCTGCGTACTTGAGTTGTACTGCGTCAGTCGGTCCGGGCACTGAGGCTCCGTGCCAGGACCGGGATCATCACCGCCGCGGCGACGAGGTGCAGCCCGAGGAGGGCGATGACGACACCCACTACCGAGAAGAAGCCGGTCACCACCGCGAACCCGGACAACGGAATCGTCTCGCCACCATCGGGGATCTCGAAGTCGATGCCAGCGGCTCGGGCCAGCGCGGCGGCGAGGGTGGTGCTCACCACCGCCACGAGCGTGGCAGTCAAGCCGGTGCCGGCGAGCCCGCGGAATCGGTGGGTGTGGCTGGGTCGGCCCGCTGCCGGGCCGGTGACGCGCGCCACGGCGCAGCGTGAGTGTCCACATGGGACTACTCCGTGCCGTCCGCCGGCAGGCGCTCCGGCAGCCCGAGCCGCGGGAACTGGTCGTCGTGGAAGGTGAATATCTCGGTGATTCTGCCGCCGGTGACGCGCAGGACGTCGATGGTCAGCGGCAGGTACGCGCCCTCCTGCTTGCGCCAGTGGTAGAAGGCGACGGCGGGCTGGCGGTTCACCGAGGTGGGGACCGCGTGCAGGCCCGTCATGCCATCGAAGCCGTCCTCGACCCAGTTGTTCACCACAGCGTCGCGGCCGACGTACAGGCCCGGGGTGGGTGGCATCGAGCAGCGGACGTCGTCCCGCAGCAGGCCAGCGAGCACGTCGACGTCAGTGGCCACGCTGGCGTCGGTGAAGCGGCGCACCAGCTCGCGCGTGCCGGCGTCCTCCTCGCCCCCGGTCCAGTCCTGCCGCTCGGCGGGCAGGTGCTCCCGCATGCCGGCACGCGCCCGCTGCAGGGCACTGTTGACCGAGTTGACCGAGTCCCCGATTAGCTCCGCGACGTCCTTCGCCGGCCAGCCGAGCACGTCCCGCAGGATCAGCACGGCCCGCGGACGCGGCGCGAGATGCTGGACCGCGACCAGGTACGCCAGCTCGATCGTCTCCCGCGCGACGGCGACGGTCTCCGGCTCGTCCGCGTCGCCCGCTGGCAGCTCGTCGAGCAGCCGGTCCGGGTAGGGCTGCAACCACAGCACCTCGCCGCCGGTCGCCGGCTCCGGGCGGCGCTTGGCGAGCAGGTCGAGGCAGGCGTTGGTGGCGATCCGGTACAGCCAGGCCCGGAACGTCGACCGCCCCTCGAACGTCTCCCGCCGCCGCCAGGCACGCAGGAACGTCTCCTGCACTGTGTCCTCGGCGTCCTCGAACGACCCGAGCATCCGGTAGCAGTGCACGTGCAGTTCCCGCCGGTGCCGCTGCGCCAGCCCCGAGAACGCCGGCTCGTCGACCTCGCTCAGACCGCTCACGCCCAGCTCCTCCAGCCGCGTGTTCGCACTCATCACGTCATCCTTCCGCCTCGTCATGTCCTGTCCTAGGTATGACGGGCGCGGACGCGACAACTCATCACTCGGGTCTGATCGAGTTGGTGAGTGGCGGCCGTACTGATCCGACGGCCACCGGCGGCAGCTGGCCTCACCAACCCGTACGGTCGTCGTCATAGGGCGGACGCCCCGACCAGCGTGATGACTCACAGGCATCTTTATGCCGGTGAGTCATCACGCTCGCGGGCGCATCCGCCTCCCGGCGGACCGGTGAGGCGCGAGCGTGGTCCTACTGGGCCGTGCCGCCACCCGATCGACCCGCACCGGTGGCGGAGGGCCGGTGCGCGATGCGGGGCGCTCGCACGGCGGAGGCGTTGCCGGCGCCGGGGCGGTAGTCCCGTGCCGCGCTGGCCACCATCTCGTCGGCGTCACGAGCGAGCGCCTGCCGGATGTGCGACGGAACGAACTCGGACGTCGCCATCGCCAGTCGGACCTGCACCGCGCGGTCGTCGACCAGGCGGGCCAGGTCCGCCTCGCTCAGCTCGACGGCCCGCACCAGCGCGGCACGGACGTCGACCACCGGGTCCGCGGCGAGCGCGCTGCGCTGCTCGGCGCTGGTCCGCGGGTTGCGGGCAGCCCCCTTGCGTACGCGTGCGGTGCGATCGGCCAGCAGGGCGGTGATCACGTCGGGGTCGTGGGTGTGCGTGGCGAGTCGTTCCCGTACCTCGGGTGACACGTCGTTGATCAGCTTGGCGGCCAGCTCGGGCTCCAGCTCACGACTCTCCGCGAGGAGACCGCGAAGCTCCTTGTCCGAGGTCTGCGACATGACCTGGCGGATCGACTCGTCACAGGCCGGGTTGCCGGCGACTGCCCAGCGGACCCACCGGTCGGCGTCCTTGACCAGGCGCATGAGGTTGGCGATCGAGGTGGAGGGGTTCCGCGCGACGGCCTCCCGGACCTGACGATCATGGTCACGGGTGAGCGGTCGCAGGGCCTGCGCTGGTGCGTCGGCCCGTGAGGCGACCGCTTTGCGGACCAGCTCCGATGGGTCGGACGCCAGGTCGATAAGGGTCATTTGTGGCGTTGTGGGGTCTTGGGCGAGGGCGAGCCGAGCGTCAGCGCTGCCACCGATCGGACGGTGGGCGGTGGTGCCGGACTGGCTGTGTCGGTCGGCCGCGCCGACGTCCTGCTGTTTCCCCATGCCGCAATCATGTCACGCGCCCGGTTCGGCAGTACCGGCCGCGGGCGGCACCGGGGCGGGCAGGCGCAGGCCGGACATGCCGCCGTCGACGGCCAACGAGGTACCGGTCACCGACCTGGTCACGGGCGAGGCGAGGTAGACGACGGCGGCGGCCACCTCGTCGGCTGTCACCAGTCGGCCGGTCGGCTGGCGGGCGGCCAACTGCCGTTTCTCGGCCGTCGGGTCGGCCGCGCCGGCGAGAAGGCGAGCCACCCACGGCGTGTCGACGGTGCCGGGGGCGACACAGTTGACCCGGACGCCCTCCGTCACCAGGTCGGCGGCCATGGCGAGGGTGAGGGCGTGCACGGCACCCTTCGACGCCGAGTACAGGGCGCGTCGGGGCAGGCCGACGGTCGCCGCGATCGAGGAGATGTTGACGACCGCCGCGGACGACGAACGGCGCAGGTACGGCAGGGCGACGGCGCTGGTTCGGGCCACGCCGGAGACGTTGACGTCGAGTACCCGGCTCCACTGCTCGTCGTCGTCCTCCTCCACAGTGCCCACTGCCGAGATGGCGGCGTTGTTCACCAGGATGTCGATGCCGCCGAACGCTGCCGCGACCGAGGCGACGGCCGCGCTGAGGGAGGACCGGTCTGCCACGTCCGCTCGGACGCCGAGTACGCCGGGATCCTCCGGCAGGCCGGACAGCTCCAGGTCCAGGACACCCACCCGGGCGCCGGCGGCGGTGAACGCCCGTACGCAGGCGAGACCGATCCCCGATCCACCTCCGGTCACCACCGCCACGAGACCGTCACACCGCATCAGGCGTCCCGGAGCGTGTTGCGCTGCCGACCGAGGCCGTCGATCTCGACCTCCATCACATCGCCGACGGACAGGTACGGGAAGCGGCCGGAAAGTGCCACTCCCTGCGGGGTGCCCGTGTTGATGACGTCGCCCGCGTCCAGGACTGTGTACTGGGACAGGTGCCAGACCAAGTACGCCACGTCGAAGATCATGTCCTTGGTGCTGGAGTCCTGGCGGGGCTCGCCGTTGACCCAGGACCGCAACCGCAGCGCCTGCGGGTCGGCGATCTCGTCGGCGGTGACCAGCCAGGGGCCGAGCGGTTGGAACGTCTCGCAGGACTTGCCCTTCGACCACTGGCCGCCGGAGACCGCGAGTTGGAAGTCCCGCTCGGAGACGTCGTTGGACAGCACGTACCCGGCGACGTGCCCGAGGGCGTCGGCCGGTGAGGCGAGGTAGCGGGCCGTCCGGCCGATCACCACCGCCAACTCCACCTCCCAGTCGGTCTTCGTCGATCCGCGCGGGATCAGGACCTCGTCGTAGGGGCCGACGACGGTGTTGGGCGCCTTGTAGAAGATGATCGGGTCGGTCGGTGGCTCGGCCCCCGACTCGGCGGCGTGCGCGGCGTAGTTCTGCCCCACGCAGAGCACCACCCCGGGTCTGGCGATCGGTGCGCCGACCCGCTGACCGGTGATGTCGATCTCGGGCAGGTCGGTGGCCTCGCGAACCCGCCGGACGCCGTCGCCGGCGAGGAACTCGCCGTCGATGTCGGGGGTGAGCGACGAGAGGTCGAAGTGCCGCCCGTCGACGTACAGCACGGGACGCTCCCGCCCCACCGGCCCGACGCGCATGAATCTCACGAACCCGACCTCCAGTGCATAGGGCGCAAAGCCCCTATTTCCTATAGGATGTTGCCTTGCTAGTGTGTACTCGCTCACAACGGCACAGTCAAGGGGTGGCTGAGGAGACGAGATGACCCAGCAGGACCCTCGCGAGGGTCGACTCCGTCCCGCCCGACGACTCACCCTCACCGAGGACGTCTACGAGTCGATAAAGACGCTGGTCATGGACCACATCCTTCCCCCCGGCGAGCGGGTCAACATCGACGCGCTGGCACGGGAACTGGACGTCTCCCCCACCCCGGTCCGCGAGGCCCTCGCCCGGCTGGAGGCCGACGGTCTGGTCCGTAAACGCCCGCTCTCCGGCTACACCACCACGCCGCTGCTGAGCCGTGCCGAGTTCGACGACCTGTTCGACGTCCGCCACCTGCTGGAGGGCGCCACCGCCGGGCGGGCCGCCACGCACGCCTCCGCCGAAGCCCGCCAACGGATCAGCGTCGAGGCGGCGGCGAGCATCGACGTGGAGGCCGGCGACGGCTATCGCCGACACGCCGCCTTCACCGCGCTGGACGCGAAGTTCCACGACCTGATCGCCGAGGTCTCCGGCAGCCCCCTGCTGCGGGACACCATCACGCGGCTGCACTCACACCTGCACCTGCACCGGCTGTACTTCCCGGTCGCCGGCGCGCCGGACACCAACACCGAGCACCAGCGCATCGCCGCCGCCATCGTCGCCGGCGACGCGGCAGCCGCCACCGAGGCGATGCGCGCCCACCTCAGCGCCGCCCGGGAGCGTCACCTGCCCGCCTTCGACCAGCTCCCCACCCCCGGAACACCGCGCGACTCGGCGTGACCCACCCCCACACCTCCGAGGAGCCGCCATGCGGATCGCCCTCTTCATCACCTGCGTCAACGACCTCGCGTTCCCGGCCACCGGCATCGCTGTCACCCGCATCCTGCGGCGGCTCGGCCACACCGTCGACTTCCCCACCGACCAGACCTGCTGCGGGCAGATGCACGCCAACACGGGTTACCGGGCCGAGGCCATGCCCATGGTGCGCAACTACGTCGACATCTTCGACTCCTACGACGCCATCGTCGCGCCGTCCGGGTCGTGCACCGCGATGATCCGCGATCAGTACCCGCGTCTGCACCCGCCCGCCACCTCGGTGGCCGCCCGCACGTACGAGCTGTCCGAGCTGCTCGTCGACGTTCTCGGCGTCACCGACGTCGGCGCCGAGTTCCCGGAGACGGTCACCTACCACCCGACCTGCCACGGCCTGCGCATGTTGCGCCTCGGCGACCGGCCGCTGACCCTGCTGCGCGAGGTGCGCGGGATCAAGCTGGTCGAGCTGGGCGACGCCGAGGAGTGCTGTGGTTTCGGCGGCACCTTCGCCCTGAAGAACCCGGACGTCTCCACCGCGATGCTCACCGACAAGTGCGCCCGGGTCCGCGACACCGGCGCGCTGGTGCTCGCCGCGGCCGACAACTCCTGCCTGGCGCACATCGGCGGCGGCCTCGACCGCCACCGCTCGGGCGTACGGGCCGTGCACTACGCCGAGATTCTCGCCGAGACGGGAGCCACCTCATGAACCCACCGGTCGCACCCGCCACCGGGGGCGGGCGGATCCGCACGCCGCTGCCGTTTCCCACCGCCGCCAAGCCGGCCGTCGCCGACACGCAACTCCGGGCCAACCTGCACCGGGCCACCCGCACCATCCGGGCCAAGCGAGCACGGGTCGTCGACGAGGTAACGGACTGGGAGGCCCTGCGCGACGCCGGCTCGGCGATCAAGGCGGACGTCCAACGTCGCCTGCCGGAGCTGCTCGAGCAGTTCGAGGCGTCCGCCACCGCTGCCGGCGCCACAGTGCACTGGGCCCGCGACGCTGCCGAGGCGTGCCGGATCGTCGTCGCCTTGACCCGGGCCACCGGGGCCGACGAGGTCGTGAAGGTCAAGTCGATGGCGACCCAGGAGATCGAACTCAACGAGGCGCTGGAGGCCGCCGGGATCGCCGCGTACGAGACCGACCTGGCGGAACTGATCGTGCAGCTCGGCGACGACACCCCCTCGCACATCCTGGTGCCGGCCATCCACTACAACCGGGCCCAGATCCGGGAGATCTTCCAGCGTCGCATGGCCGACGCGCCGGCCGACCTGAGCGACGAACCGGCCGCGCTGGCCGAGGCGGCCCGCGCCCACCTGCGACGGCGTTTCCTCTCGGCCCGGGTCGCCGTCTCCGGCGCCAACTTCGCCGTCGCCGACACCGGCACGCTCGTGGTGGTGGAGTCCGAGGGCAACGGCCGCATGTGCCTCACCCTCCCCGAGACGCTGATCAGCGTCGTCGGCGTCGAGAAGCTGCTGCCGACCTTCAGCGACCTGGAGGTCTTCCTGCAACTGCTGCCGCGATCCTCGACCGGCGAGCGGATGAACCCGTACACCTCGATGTGGACCGGCGTCACCCCCGGCGACGGCCCGCAGGACGTGCACATCGTGCTCGTCGACAATGGCCGGTCCGCGGTGCTCGCCGACCCGGTCGGGCGGCCCGCGTTGTCGTGCATCCGCTGCTCCGCGTGCCTGAACGTCTGCCCGGTGTACGAGCGGGCCGGCGGGCACGCGTACGGCTCGGTGTACCCGGGGCCGATCGGGGCGATCCTGTCGCCGCAGCTGACCGGCGTGGCCGACAACGCCTCGCTGCCGTACGCGTCGACCCTCTGCGGCGCCTGCTACGACGTCTGTCCCGTGAAGATCAACATTCCGGAGATCCTGGTTCACCTCCGCCAGCAGGCACCGCACCCACCCGTCGAACGGGCCACCATGCGCGTCCTGTCCTGGGTGATGCGCAGCCCCCGACGTTGGGCTGCCGCCCTGCGCCTGGCCCGGGCCGGCGCGGGGCCGCTCGGGGCGTACCGTGAGCGGCGCACCGGCGCTCGGACGCTGCGGCGACTGCCCTGGCCCGCCTCGGCGTGGACCCGGTCGCGCGACCTGCCGCTGCCCGCGCCGCAGACCTTCCGGGAATGGTGGGGTAAGCAGTGAGCGCACGTGACGAGATCCTGGCGCGGCTCCGGACGGCGCTGGCCGACAGCCCGCCGCCGGTGCAGGTGCCCCGCGGGTACCGCCGGGCCGACGACCGCTCCGACGTGATCGGGACCCTGGTCGATCGCCTGGAGGACTACCGGGCCGTCGTCCACAGTGGCATCGACGCCCTACCCCGACTGCTCGGTGGGGTCGACCGGCTCGCCGTCCCCACCGACGTCCCCGCCGACTGGCTGGCCGGCTACGCCGGAGAGCTGCACCGCGACGCGCCGCCGCTGTCACCGGCCGCGCTCGACGACCTGGACGCGGTCCTGACCGGCTGCGCCGTCGTGGTCGCCGACACCGGCACCATCATCCTGGACGCCGGCCCGGCGCAGGGGCGGCGCGCGCTCACCCTGGTGCCCGACCGGCACATCTGCGTCGTGCGCACCGACCAGGTCGTCGGTCTGCTGCCGGAGGCGCTGACCCGACTGGACCCGCGCGCCCCGCTGACCTTGATCTCCGGCCCGTCCGCGACCAGTGACATCGAGCTCAACCGTGTCGAGGGAGTGCACGGCCCACGCCGGCTGGAGGTCGTCCTGATCGGCCCAGCGGGCGGCTCAGGAGCCTGACGACGGCACCTGCTCGTCGCTGCGGCTCTCGCCCGCCGTCACGCGCAGCGGAATGCCGCGCACGTTGAGCAGCATGACGATGCCCACGCCGACCACCAGGGCGATGTCGGCGACGTTGCCGACGAAGAACCCGGCGTAGTCGATGAAGTCCACCACGTGCCCGCGAGCGAACCCCGGCTCCCGGAAGAGGCGGTCCAGCAGGTGCGTGGTCGCGCCGCCGAGCACCAGGCCCAACGCCACCCCCCAGGCGCGCGACGTGACCCGCCACGCGACGACAGTCACCGCGACCACCGCCGCCGCCGCGAACACCGCGAAGATCCAGGTGTACGCGGAGCCGATCGAGAAGGCGGCGCCCGGGTTGTACAGGAGTCGCAGTTGCAGCAGGTCACCGAGGATGGTGATGGTCTGCCCGCCGGAGAGCGCGGACTCGGCCCAGTACTTGGTGAGCTGATCCGCGGCGAGCACCACAGCAGCGATCAAAACGACGGCGCGGAACATCAGCGAACCCTAGCCGGTCAGCGGTGACCGTCACCACCGATGGTGAACGTCGGGGCAGCCCGGAAACGAGCCCGCCTGGCCGCACGCCGAAATGCGCCGAGCACCGCCGGCCCGGCGAGTGTGACGAGGACTGCTGTGGTGACCGCCCGCCCGGTGTCCCAGCCCAGCGAGGTGACTGTGAAGAAGGTCAGGTACCTGTGGAGTTGCTCCAGGGCCGGCAGGCCGGGCTGGTAGGCGATCGAACTGGTCGGGTCGAGCGAGAACGGCCAGAAGGACAGGTTCAGCATGAAGCCGAAGAAGTATCCGCTCACCGCCGCGTAGGCGGCGAGCAGGACGATCTCGGCCCGTCCCCGGGCCCGGGGCAGCAGGCCGGCGAACATGCCGACCCAGGCGCAGCCGAACATCTGGTACGGCATCCACGGTCCCACTCCCCCGGTGAGCAGGGCGGAGGCGAACAGCGAGGTGCAGCCCAGCGCGAAGCCGAAGCCGGGCCCGAAGACCCGACCGGCGAGCACGAGGACGAAGAAGACCGTCTCGATGCCCGCCGTGCCGGCGCCGAGTGGTCGCAGGGCCGCGTTGATCGCTGACAGCACACCCAGCATGGCGAGCGCCTTGGCGTCGATCCTGCCGTCGGCGATCTCGGCGAAGATGACGGCGAGGACGAGGAGCAGCAGCACCCCGAACATCAGCGGAGGGGTCTGGGTGGAGCCGAAGGTTCCCGGCGCGACGACGAACGGCCACAGGAACGCCACGAAACCGAGGAACGACGCCATGGTGATCGCGAGCACGGCGCGGGCGGGCACCCGGACCGCGACGTTCAGTGTCGTCATGCGGGCACCGCCGGAGCGTCGAGGGCGGCGGCGACCTGCCCGACAGTCAGGTACGGCAGCGGTGCGAGGATCTTCGCGACCTGCGGGGCGAACGTCGGCGACGCGGTGAGGACCGCCGGGACGGATCCGGCGGCGACGATCTCACCGTCGGCCATCACCACCACCCGGTCGGCGGTGGCGGTGGCGAACTCGACGTCGTGGGTGGCCACCACGACGGCGCGGCCCTGCGCGGCGAGGTCGTCGAGAGTGCGGGTCAGCGCGGCCTTGGCCTGGTAGTCCAGTCCACGGGTGGGCTCGTCGAGGAGCAACACCCCGGGGGTGACGGCGAGTTGGATGGCCAGGACCAGGGCGAGTTGCTGCCCGGCGGACAGATCCCGGGGGTGGCTGTCGCCGTCGATGCCGGCCGCGATGCCGTCGAGGAGCCGTCGCGCGCTGCCCGGTTCGGCGCCGTCGCGGTCGGCCTGGTCGAGTTCGGCGTCGACGGTGTCGAGGTACAGCAGGTCGGTCGCGGTCTGCGGAACGAGGCCGACGAGTCGGCGGGCCTCGCTGGCACCCACCCGACCCGGGTCGAGGTCGCCGTGTGTCGGGTCGGGCACGACGACGGCGCCACCGTCCCGGCGACCCGAGCCCTGCAAAGCCCAGAGCAGTGACGACTTGCCGGAACCGTTGCGCCCCATCAGCGCGGTGATCTCACCGCGTACCAGGGTCAGGTCGACTCCACGGACGGCGACGACCGACCCGTGCCGGACGATCACACCGGTGGCGGTGAGCGCGTTCCGGGCGTCGGCGTGGGAGTGGCGGTGTGGCTGCGGTGGCGTGGCGGGTAGCCGGTCGCGCAGTGTGGTGGCGTGCCGGCGGGCGTCGCGTACCGACAGCGGCAGCGGTGACCAGCCGGCCAGGCGCCCGAGTGCGACGACCGGCGGCGCGACTGTGGTGCCGGCGACGAGCGTGGCCGGGTCACCGTGGCGGACACTGCCGTCGCGGGCGACGTGGATGAGCCGGTCGGCGTACGGCAGGACCCGTTCCAGGCGGTGCTCGGCCAGCACGACCGTGACACCGAGGTCGTGGACCAACCGGGTGATGGTGGCGAGGACGTCGTCGGCCCCGGTCGGGTCGAGCGCGGAGGTGGGTTCGTCGAGGACGAGCACCCGTGGGTGGGCGGTCAGCGCCGCGCCGATCGCCACCCGTTGCTGCTGACCGCCGGAGAGTTCGTGCAGACCACGGTGGCGCAGGTCGACGAGGCCGAGCAGGTCGAGGGTCTCCTCCACCCGGGTCCGCATCACCGCCGGGTCGAGCGCGAGCTGCTCCATCCCGTACGCCAGCTCCTCCTCGACGGTGTCGGTGACGAACCCGGCTACCGGGTCCTGCCCGACAACGCCGACCAGGTCGGCGAACTCCCGGGGTGGATGGTGGGCGGTGTCCCGGCCGGCGACGCGCACGCTGCCCTGGAGGGTGCCACCGCTGAAGTGCGGGACGAGCCCGTTGATCGCGGCGAGCAGTGTCGACTTCCCCGCGCCGGTGTGGCCGACGACAAGGCACAGCTCCCCCTCGTCGATGTCGAGGTCGACGTCGCGGACTGTGGGGCGGGGCGCGCCGTCGTACGTGATGCTGACGCGCTCGAAGCGGATCATGACGGTGCTCCTGCGGTGTCGGCGGCGCGGCCTCGCGCGGCGGCGGCGGGCTGCGGTCGGTGCGGGCGTGGCGGTGTCGGTGCGGCGATCGCCGCGATGGCGGCGACGAGGATCGCGGCGGCCGGTAGCGCGGGCAGGGTGGGCCAGTGCAGCGGGTAGAGGCTCGGGTTGAGCGCGGCGGGGTCGTAGCCGGTGCCGGCACCGAGCACGACGGCCGTGACGACGCCGCAGCCGGCGACCGTCCACTCCGGCCACTGCCACGGGTCGGGCCGGTAGCGGCTGCGGGAGACCCGACGCCCACCGAGCGCCATCCCGGCGACGCAGAGCAGCACACCACCGCCGAGGCCGCCGAGCCCGACCGGGCGGGGCACGCGCGGGTCGAGCAGGCCGTACACGCCGACGCACAGGCCGGCCATGCCGGTGAGCATGAGGACACCGGTGAGCCGCCGCGAGCCAGGCGTGGCGGTGCCGACCCGGCCGTAACCGCGGGAGTCCATGGCGGCGGCCAGCCGCAGCGACCGGTCCAACGCGTCGTGCAGGACCGGCATCACGATGGCCCGCACGGCACCGAGGCCCCTGGCCCGTCCGGCACGCAGCCGGCGGGCACGGGCGACCCGTTGGACGCTCTCCACGAGTTGCGGTGCGACGCTCAGCGAGACGGTGACGGCGACACCGAGTTCGTACAGCGCGCCGGGGAGGACCCGCAGGGCACGTTTGGGGTTGGCGAGGCTGTTGGCGGCGCCGATGCAGCACAGCAGGCAGGCCAGCCGGAGCCCGTCGACGGCGGCGGACAGTGTCGCCTCCAGGGAGACCGGACCGCCGATCTGGATTCCCGCGTACCACTCGGGCGTGGGCAGCTGCGGGAGCCGGAACAGGATGTGGTCGTCGGGGGTGATGCCGGAGGCGAAGACCGTCCGGAACACCACCCGGATCGCGATGATGATCAGCGCGAGGTAGAGGTAGTAGCGGAACGCCCGTGCCCAGGGCGCGTCAGTGCGGCGGGCGCTGACCACGAATCCGAGCACCGCGAAGATGAGCAGCAGGAGGAGGGGGTTGCTGGTGCGGCTCGCGGCGGTGGCCAGCGCGAGCGCCCACAGCCACCAGGCCACCGGGTGCAGGGAGCGCGGCAGCCGGGCTACCGCGAGGCGATGGACAAGGCCGGTACGGATCGGGCGCATCGGGTCAGGTGCGGCGGCGTCGCCAGCCGACGACACCGCCGGCGAGGGCGAGCAGCGCCAGCAGCCCGACCGTGATCAGTGCCGGCAGCGCCGAACCGGTGTCCTGGCGGGCAGCAGTCGCGGTGGGTGCCGCGTCGAGGATGTAGGGTCCGTCGGTGGTGGCGTTCGGCGATCCGGACGGCACCACCGGACCCGCGGATGTCGCCACTGTGGACGACGGCGTCGGCGCGCCACTGACCGGGACCGACGCTGGCGCTCCCGCCGGCGGGAGGGCGGGTGGAGGGTTGCCGCCTGCGGGGTTGCCCGGCGCCGGCGGGTTGCCAGCGCCCGGTGCGTTTTCGCCACCTGGCTGAGCCGGGGTGGGCGCGGCGGGGGCCGGAGGGGAGGTGGTGGCGCCGGTCGGCTTGCTGTTGCGGGCTCGGACGCTGTCCGGGCTGAACCGGGGCCGCCCCTCGGTCCCCCCGATGTCGGTCGCCCCGAAGATCCACAGGTCGACGCTGCCGGGCTTGGGTTTGTAGCTCATCGCGCCGAGTTGGCTGTAGACCCAGCTGTTCTGCCCCGGGTCGGCGTGCCAGTACGACCAGTACGCGCTGGCCGGCGGGGTGAGGGCACACCCCTCGTCCGCCGGGGTGGGGTACTGGGTGCCGCCCTGGTGGCCCGCGTAGCCGATCCGGCAGATGAACGCCGGCCCGTCGTGCTGTGTTCCGGTGGTGCGCCAGCCGCCCTGGTTGAGCAGTTGGTAACCGGTGGTCGGGGTGGTGCCGCAGGACCGCAGGAGCGGCCCACCCCAGCGGCTGAAGTCGACAGCGAGGATCACCCCGGACGAGGTGGTGCACTGCCCGATCGGCAGCGGGTCGGCCAGCGCCGGCGTGGGCGTCACCGCCAGCGCGCCGACGATCGTCAGCGCCACTGTCGAGCGGCGCCACCTGCGGGCCGTCACGACAGGCCGCCCTGGTCGGCGACAGCGCGACGGCGTGCGGAGACCCGCAGCAGGATGCCCGCGACGACGAGCACCAGCGCCAGCAGGGTGATCGTGACGATCGACCAGCCAGTACGGGGCAGGTTGCCCGACGAGTGCCCGCCGGTGCCGGGCGACGAGGGGGTCACGCTGGGAGCCACGGACGGAGACGGCGACGCCGACGACGGGCTCGCGGTGGGCGTGGGCGTCGGGGTCGGGGTGGCGGACGGGTCCGGGCCCGGCAGTTCGTGCACGTCCCGGGTCAGGGTGGCGAACGAGATGCCTGTCGCGCCGCCGACGACCTGGGTGGACGCGCGTACGTCCGAGCCGGTCTGCCCCCCGGCGGCGACGGTGAACCCGCCGTCGTCGTTCTGCTGACCGGCCAGGAACGACAGTGCCTTGTCGGCCTGTCGGGCGTAGGTGTCGCCGCGCAGGGTGAGGCCCTGGATCGCGAGCGCTGTGGAGTTGGTGGAGTCGCCGGCCGCGCCGGGGAAACCGCCGTGTGCCTTCTGTGTCGACGCGATCCAGCTCAACGCCTTGTCGACGGCGCTGACCGCGGCCGGGTCGTCGGTTGACGACGCGAGAGCCATCGCTGCCATCGCGGTGCTGTCGACGTCCCGGTCGGCGTCCGCCGCCGGGATGAGGCTGGGGAACGATCCGTCGGCGCGCTGGAGGCCCTTCAGGAAGGCGATCGGCTTGGCGGCGGCCTCGCCCTGTCCGGCGCGGCGCTGCGCGATGATGCCGAGCGACTGCCCGAACACCGATGTGGCGTACCGGTAGTTGCCGGCCCCGGCGCAGCCGGCCTGCATGTCGAGCTTGGCGCAGGTGACGTCACCGAGCGCGGCGATCAGGTCGTGTCCGCCGAAGGCACGCGGGTCGTACCCGGTGACCTGGGCGAGGAGGGCCACCTTGCCGATCGCGCCGCCAGCGGCGTAGTCGGTACCGATGCCGAGCCACGTGTCGACTGTGAATCCGCTGTCGCCGACCGCGCCGCCGCCGCGCAGGAACTCGACGATCGCCCGCAGCTTGGCGTCGTCCCCGCCGGTGGCGGCCAGGGCGTAGGCGCCGTCGATGCTCAACCCGAAGTCGGGGAAGCCGGGGAACGACTCGTAGTACCTGCCGTCGATCAGGTTGGTCGGCGCGACGAGGTAGGACACCCCCTTGACCAGGTCGGGTCGCGGCCCGGCCGGCGGTGGCGGCGCACCCAGGCTGGCCAGGTTCTTGCCGGCCAGCGCGAGCGCGGCACCGGTCGTGGCGGCCAGGTCGGCGTCCGGGTTGCTCGGGTCGGGGCTGAGCCCACCGCCGGTGGTGATCCGGCCGACCAGCAGGCCGGTGGCGGCAGCGGCCCGGTCGGCGAGGCCCAGCACGGCGAGGGCCTGCGCGGCGTACCCGGTGGAGTAGGTGTCGGTGACCCCCGCGCCGGCGTACGGCTGGTAGCCGCCGTCGGGCTCCTGCGCGCCGGACAGGAACGCCTTTGCCGAATTCAGCGCCGCGTCGTGCCCGCCGAGTGTGTGCAGCGCCAGGACGGCCAGGGCCGTGGCGGCGAGGTCCGGATCACAGGCATCGGTCGGGCTGAGCCATCCGCCGGCGAAGGCGCCGGTCGCACACTGCTGCGCTGTCAACCGGGAGACGGTTGCGGCGGGCGGGGTGACGCCGGCCCGCTTGAGCGCGAGCAGCGCGCTCGCGTGGCTCATCGGGCCGGCGGATCCGGCGAAGTCACCAGCAGCGGCACAGCCAGCGGCGATGTCGGTCGCGGCGCAGACGTGGTCGGTGAGCGTGGCGATCAGATCCCGGCCGCCGAACGCACGGGGGTCGCCGCCGATGATCGTGGCGAGGAGCGCGAGGTCGGCGACGTTGCCGGCGTGCGGCGCGGCGGTGTCACCGTTGGGGAAGATCGCGGCGTCGACGTGCGTCCGGAGGTAGTCGACGACCTTCGTCAGGGTCTGAGCCTGACCGCCGGTCCCGGCCAGGGCTGTGGCGACGGCGATGGTCCGGTGGTAGTCGACACCCCAGTTGTCGACGTGGTCGCCATCGGTCAACTGCCCCACCAGGTAGCTCGCGACGGCCTTGACCTGGGCTTCCGTCGGCCGCGCCGGTTCGGGTGTCCCCGTCGGGGTCGCCGTCGGGGTCGCCGTCGCGCTCGGGGTCGGGCCGCTCGCGCGCACCGACGCGGGGGTGAAGCTCGGCGCCCCGGTGGAGCCGCCGATGTCGGTGCCGCCGAAGACCCACGCCTCGACCTCGCCCGGCCCCGGTCGCTGCGCCATCGCCCCGAGTGGACTGTAGGTCCAGTGGTCCTGCCCGGCCGGGGCGATCCAGTAGGACCAGTAGGCCGTCGCTGGCGGGGTCAACTGGCACGCCTCGTCGGCCGGCGTCGGGCGTTCGGCGCCGGCGTCGAAGGCGGCTGAGCCGATCCGGCAGATGAACCCGGGCCCGTCGTGGGCGGTGCCGGTCGTGGTGAAGCCCGCCTCGTGCAGCAGGTCCAGACCGGTGGTCGGGGCGGCGTCGCAGCCCCGCAGCAGCGGCCCACCCCACGCCCCGAAGTCGACCGCCACGATCGCGCCCTGGGTGGGGGTGCACGCCTCCAGCGGATCGGCGAGCGCCGCACGGGTCGGCACCACGAGCGCCAACGCGCCGAGCAGCACCGCGGCGACGAGCGCCAACCACGGCGCGGGAGTCCGCGACGTTCGACTGACCAGTGGGGACATGGCGACTCTCTCAGGGGTAGCGGCGCAGGCGCGGACGCGGACCCCGAGGACAAGTCCCGGAAATCTGGCTCCGCGCCGTGTACCTCGACGGCGCTGCGGTGCTCTATCCAGCCAGGTAATCCGACTCGTCCCGATTGGGACCTACGGCTGCGGGCCAGCGCCGGACTTTGACCGGCTTCCCCTGACTGCTGGATCGCGGTCATCGGACCACAGCAGCAACCACCCAGTCAACGCGAGAACGTGTCATGTACCTAACAGCGCGCGGTAGGGACTTCCTCCCATACGGTGACCGCGTCATCGCGTGGGGGAACCCGGTGGAAATCCGGGGCTGACGCGCAACGGTGAGGACGGTTGGCCGTCCCGAGCCCGACTACCCACGTGGTGACGCAGCACCTGCGGTATCCGTCCCACGCGTCCTGCGGCCGGCCCGCCCCGCTCCGCCGGCTCTCCCGTTGGGCCCCGGGTCGAGGCAGTCGTGCCCCGTACCCCCAAGGAGACCCGATGTCCTCGCGCCTTTCCTCCGGCAGTCGCCGGAGACGTCTCGCGACGGTTCCCGCCGCCGCGTTGATCGCCACTGTCGTCGCTGTCGCGACCGGTGCCGCACCGGCCGCCGCGACCTCGACGGCGGCGCAGATCGCCACCGCCAAGACCAACGGCGTCGCCTACCTGCGCACCCTCCAGGCAGTCGACGGCAGCTACGCCAGCGGCGGGCTGTCGAACGAGTGGGTGTTCAGCGCGTTCGCCCCCGCCGGTGTCGCGGCGGTGGACGTCTACCCCTCCGGCGACACGACAAAGAACGCCCGCACCGTGTACCGCAACCAACTCTCCGCCGCGTCCTGGCCGAGCACCTCCCCTGTCGTCACCGACTACGAGCGCGGTGTCCTGAACGCCTATGCCGCCGGCATCGACCCCGCTCGCGTCTCCCCCGCCCGCAACCTGATCGCCGACACCATCGCCTACTGGCAGACCGGCTCGGCCGGCTACTACGGCCCGCCGGCCAACTTCAACGGCACCGTATTCGCCACCCTCGCCCTGGCCGGCGCGAAGACCCAGGCCGGTGCCGCCCGCGTACCGCAGGCGCTCCTCAACCTGTCGGTCACCCGGATCCGCAACAACCAGCACAACGACGGCGGCTGGACCTTCACCCAGGCCGAGGGCAACCCCAGCCAACTCGCCGCCGCCAGCGACATCGACATGACCGGCGCCGCGATGGCCGCCCTCTGCGTCGCCGGTGTCCCCAACACCGACACCGACGTCGTGCAGGCGAAGAACTTCCTCAAGGGCAAGCTCGTCAACGCCTCGGGCGCCTTCACCTCGATGTTCGGTGTCAACACCGACTCCAACGCGTGGGCCGTCTCCGGGCTCAACGCCTGCGGCATTCCCAGCCAGGGCTCCGATTTCACCACCACCGCCGGCAAGACCCCTATCGACTTCCTGCGGGCCCAGCAGCTGACCGGCGGCGGTTTCAAGTACCTGACCACAAACACCACGCCGTCGGCGTACGCCTCCATCGACGCGGTGCGGGCCCTGGCCGGCGCGGGCTACACCGCCGCTCCCCCGACCCCGGTCACCGCCGGCGCGCCCACCTGGGTCGCGGCGAGCGGATTCACCGCCGGCACCGCCACCCGGCTCGCCGTGATCATTGACAATGGCAGCGGCAGCATCAAGCCGTGCGCGGTCACGCTGACGCCGACCGCCGCCACCACCACCCTCGGCACCGTGCTGGACGCCGCCATCAGCGCAGCCGCCCCCAGCGGCTGCGTCACCGCCCTCAACCCGACCAGCGGCACCGGCACCATCACCTCGATCAACGGCCTGGCCAACAGCGGCTCCTCCACCTGGAAGGTGTCCAGGGACGGGGGGACCCCGGCCACCGCGACCCGTGGCACGACAGTGACAGTGGGCGACACCATCTACCTGCGCTACGGGGTCTGATTGTCGTCCGGGCGCTGACGTGGCCGGCGGCGGCTCACCCGCCG
>NZ_JBEZGJ010000083.1:0-31299 GCF_040649965.1 Micromonospora sp. NPDC048843 | reverse complement strand
GGCGGAACACCGCCTGAGTGGGCGAGCCGGGGCGAGGTACCGAGCAGCTCGGTGACCAGCTCACGGATCGCCGGGTCGGCCGGGTAACGGCCGTAGGCGGCCCGCAGGTCCGCCACTGAGCGCTTGACCTGGAGTGCGCTCCAGCCGGCAGTGTGACTCGTGCGCCCACCGGTAGGGCGCACGAGAGGAGATCCCCATGCGGTACCGCACGATCGGCGGCGACCCGGCGACCCGGCGCGAGGTCAGCGTGCTCAGCCTCGGCGCGATGCTCTTCGGCAGCGCCACCGACGAGGCCACCTCGTACGCGATCCTCGACCGGTACGTCGAGGCCGGCGGCACGTTCATCGACACGTCGGACAACTACGCCTTCTGGGTGGACGGCGGCCAGGGCGGGCAGAGCGAGGAGCTGCTCGGCCGGTGGCGGCGCAGCCGGGGCGTCGGCGCCGAGATCGTCATCGCCACCAAGCTGGGCGCCCGACCGCTGGCCCCGGGGACCAGCTACCTGGACAACGCCGAGGGCCTCTCCGCCAAGGTGATCCGCGAGTCCGCGGAGCGCAGCCGGGAACGGCTCGGGGTGGAGCGGCTGGACCTGCTCTACGCGCACATCGAGGACCGGACCGTGCCGCTCCAGGAGACCGTGGAGGGCTTCGCCGAGCTGGTCGCCGAGGGCACTGTGGGTCTGCTGGGCGCCAGCAACCACCGGGCCTGGCGGGTGGAGCGGGCCCGCGCGTTGGCCGCCGCCGCCGGCCTGCCCGGGTACGAGGTGCTCCAGTACCACCGCAGTTACCTGCCGAACCGCACCGACCTGGTCAGCGAACTGGACCCGGACGGCGAGCCGGGCGGTGTCGGCGGTGACCTGCTCAGCTACCTGCGTGCCGAGCCCGACCTGACCCTGGTGGCGTACTCGCCGCTGCTCAAGGGGGCGTTCACCCGGGCGGACAAGCCGCTCAGCTCGGCGTACGACCTGCCGAGCGCGCCACGGCGACTGGCCGCGCTGCGGGAGGTGGCCGGGCAGAGCGGTGCGACTGTCAACCAGGTGGTGCTCGCCTGGCTGCTGGGCGGTGAGCTGGCGTCCATTCCGCTGGTGGGCGCCTCGTCGGTGGCGCAACTGGAGGAGAGCCTGGCAGCTGTCGACCTGGAGCTGACCGCCGAGCAACGGCACCGCCTCGACACCACCTGGTGACCTGTCACCGGCCGCCCCGCCGACCTCAGCTCACCGTCGGTGGGGCGGTCAGGTCGAGCCGCCAGTCGTTGGCCCGCATCATCTGCCCCGGCGGGTATTCGAAACCGGTCTCGCCGAGCAGCGTGAAGCCGGCCTTGCGGCACACAGCGTTCGAGGCGGGATTGTCGACCGAGGGGTAGGCGTGGGCGTAGTGCCGGTCCCGTCGGGCGCGGGCCACGTCCACCACGGCGCGCACCGCCGCGGTAGCCAGCCCCTGCCCCCGGTACGCGGGCAGCACCGCCCAGCCCAGCTCGTACACCGGCTGGTCGCGCCACTCGCGGGCCCAGTAGCCGACGCTGCCCGCCCGCACCCCGTCCGCCAGCACCAGCGTGAACATGCAGCCCTGCTCGGTGCCGGAGAAGTGCACGTACCGATCGTGCCGGGCGAGCACCTGCTCGTCGGTCTCCGGGCCGCCGGTGTGCTTGCGGGTGTCCGGTGAGTTGAGCTGCCGCAGCAGGTCGAGGTCGTCCTCGTGCCACGGCTCGATGCGTACCTGTGCCATTGCGCTCCCCCAGTCAAGCCGATCCCACCGACATTTCGTCCCGAACCGCGCCCGCTAGATCGGATCTAGCGGGCGCGTGTCGTCATCTCGCGCCTTCAGTGTGGAAGGGAGGTGGGCCATGGCACCGTTGCGGATCGCCGTGATCGTCGGCAGCACCCGTGAGGGTCGGGTCGGCGACCGGCTCGCCCACTGGTTCGTCGAGCAGGCCGCGCGGCACGACGACCTGGCGGTGACTGTCGTTGACCTGACCGAGTACGACTTCCCGGCCACCTACCCCGCCGAGCCGACCGCGTCCATCCGGGCGTTCGTCAGCGAGGTGGGCCGGGCGGACGCGTTCGTCGTGGTCACCCCCGAGTACAACCACAGCTTCCCGGCGCCCTTGAAACAAGCGATCGACTACGCGTACGACGAGTGGCAGGCCAAAGCGGTCGGCTTCGTGTCGTACGGCTGTCGCTCCACCGGCCTGCACGCGGTCGACCAACTACGTACCGTCTTCACCGCACTGCACGCGACGACGGTGCGCGACGTCGTCGGGATCGACCTGCTCGCCGGCGAGCCGACCGCCCAGTGCACCGACGAGCGGCAACGCGACGTCGGCGTCCTGCTCGACCAGCTTCGCTGGTGGGGTCTGGCACTGCGCGACGGCCGGGCGGCTCGGCCCTACGTCTCCTGAACACGTCCAATATGAAAGGTAAGGATCATGAGTAGACGCACCACCGGTCTGGCCATCGAGGCCGAGGGGCTCACCCGCTCGTTCGGGGACACCCGGGCGCTGGCCGGCATCGACCTCCAGGTGCCCGCCGGCACCGTCTACGGTCTGCTCGGCCCGAACGGCGCGGGCAAGACCACGGCGGTCCGGGTGCTCGCCACGTTGCTGCGACCCGACGGCGGCTCGGCCCGTGTCTTCGGGCACGACGTGGTCACCGAGGCCGACAAGGTTCGTTCCCGGGTCAGCCTCACCGGCCAGTACGCATCCGTCGACGAGGACCTGACCGGCACGGAGAACCTCGTGCTCCTCGCCCGCCTGCTCGGCCTGCGCAAGCCGGCCGCTCGGGAGCGCGCCGCGGCCCTGCTCGCCGCGTTCGGTCTGACCGAGGCGAGTGACCGCCAGGTGAAGAAGTACTCGGGCGGGATGCGGCGACGCATCGACATCGCCGCCAGCATCCTGAACACCCCGGATCTGCTCTTCCTCGACGAGCCGACGACCGGCCTCGACCCGCGCAGCCGCAACCAGGTGTGGGAGATCGTCCGGGCGGTGGTGTCGCACGGCACGACGGTGCTGCTGACCACTCAGTACCTCGACGAGGCCGACCAACTCGCGGGGCGGATCGCGGTCGTCGACCACGGCCGGGTGATCGCGGAGGGCACCCCGGGTGAGTTGAAGTCGTCGATCGGCTCCGGCACCGTCCACCTGCGACTGCGCGACCCCGCTCAGCGCCCCGAGGCGGAGCGGGTGCTCCGGGAGGCACTCGACGTGCCGGTGCAACTCGCCGCCGATCCGGTGGCGTTGACCGCCCGCGTCGGCGAGGCCGGCACCGACCTCGACGCCAGTTCCCAGGCCGCTCGCGTGCTCAGCGACCTGGCCCGCGCCGGCATCGTGGTCGACAACTTCTCCCTCGGCCAGCCGAGCCTGGACGAGGTGTTCCTGGCCCTGACCGACCACCCCGCCGTGCCGACCGACGAGCGCGACGACGAGCTGGAGGCAGCCCGATGAGCGACACCACTACCACCACTACCGAACGGGCGCCGATCGTCTACGTCCCGTCCGCCGAGGCGCTGGCGACAGTGCTCGCGCCCGGTTCCCGACCGCCCCGGCCGAGCGCGCTGGGCGCGTCGCTCACCTTCGGCTGGCGGGCCATGCTGAAGATCAAGCACGTGCCGGAGCAGCTCTTCGACGTGACCGCGTTCCCGATCATCATGGTGCTGATGTTCACGTACCTGTTCGGTGGCGCCCTCGCCGGCAGCCCGCGCGAATACCTCCAGTTCTTCCTGCCCGGCATCATGGTGACCAGCGTTGTCATGATCACCATGTACACCGGCGTCGGCCTCAACACCGACATCGAGAAGGGCATCTTCGACCGGTTCCGGACGCTGCCCATCTGGCGTCCGGCCGCCCTGGTCGGCATGATCTTCGGCGACGTGCTGCGCTACATCCTCGCCGCCGTGGTGATCCTGGGGCTCGGGCTGGTGCTCGGGTTCCGCCCCGAAGGCGGGGTGGCCGGGGCTGCCGTCGGGATCGGGCTGCTCGTGGTCTTCTCGTTCGCGTTCTCCTGGGTGTGGACGTTCTTCGGCCTGATCCTGCGCAGCGAGAAGTCGGTGATGGGAGTCAGCATGATGGTGCTGTTCCCGCTGACGTTCCTGAGCAACGTCTTCGTCGATCCGAGCACCATGCCCGGCTGGCTCCAGGCGTTCGTGAAGGTCAACCCGGTGACGCAGCTGGTGGCCGCGATCCGGGGAGCGATGAGCGGCGACTCGGACCCGTCGGCCACGATGTGGCTGCTGCTCTGGAGCGCCGGCTTCGTCCTGGTCTTCGGCACCCTGACCATGTACAAGTACAACCGCCGCTAACCCACCCCACCCCACCCCACCTCCCGCGATCTTGCACTTACTGTCCCGGCAAGGGTGGCAAATCCACCTGAACCGGCGACCGAAAGTGCAAGATCGCGGAGGGCTGGGGTGGGGTTAGAGCTGCCAGGGCAGGGGGTTGGGGGGCAGGTAGCGACAGGTGGTGCCTGTGGAGACGGCGTCGCGCAGGTGACTCGCCAGTGCTGGGTGTCGGTCGTCGAGCTTGCGGAGCGTGTCGCGAATTCGCGCGGTCACCGTCTTGCGGGCCCGTTCGGCCTCGTCGCCCAGGCGGCGGCTACGGCTGGCGAGGCCCGCAGCGGCACGCAGTTCGTCGAGCAACGCACCCCGTTCGGCGTCCAGCTTGGCCACCTTCTGGTCGTCGTCGCGGGCGGCGGCCCGGTCGATCTCCTCGTCGAGGCGGGCCAGGTGCCGCCGGTAGCGGGCCTTCGCCTCGTCGTCGAGGACCGGGTCGGCGCCCATCCGGCGGGCGGCGACCAACTCCGGCCCGGCCGCCGGGTCGAGCAACTCCACGGCGGGCACGTCGCCGCCGGGACGGCTGAGCAGCAGGTGCAGGTCGTGTAGGCCCTTGGCGTCGGGCAGGTGCACGACGACACCCTCGTACGCGAGCTGCCAGACCGGCCCGTCGCGCCGAAACTCGTACCCCTCGACCGCAGCCGCCACCGGCGCGGCCCGGCCGGGCGCGACAGCCTGGGCCGAGCCGGCGGCCTGGGCCGGGAGGTCGGCGTCGGGGGCTGTCGGGGCGGCGAGCCGGTGGAGCACCTGCGTCATGCCGAGGGCTGTCGCTTCCTGGATGGCGGCGGCGCGCAACGCGGTCGACGTCGCGGTGTCGCCCGGGTGACCTCGGCCGGCGAGGGCGCTCACGAGGCCGGTGCGGGCGAGCAGCGACCAGGGCCGGGAGCCCAGCCGGTCGGCGGAGTCCCGAGCGGCGGTGAAGCCGGCGATGGCGTCGTCCCAGCGTTCCTGGGCGGCGTCGATCAGCGCCAGCCAGTGGTCGACGGGGCCACTGATGTCGCAGCCGAAGAGCCCCACCATCCACTCTTTACGGTGTGGGGCCAGCGCGGCCCGCGCGGCGTCGCAGCGCTTCGGGTCGGCGGACGCGGCGGCGGCCTGCGCGCGTAACCGCAGCCAGAGCGGTGACACCGGGCGCGGGTACCGGATGGCGGCGGCCTCGATGCCGGCGGTCAGCCGGATCGCCGTCTCGCCGTCGCCCCCCTCCGCTGCGGTGATCGCCCGCAGCAGCTCCCGGTAGGGGTAGTCGACCGGGGCCAGCCCGTCCACCAGCACGGCGGCCTCGGCGACCCGGCCCTGGAGCAGCAGTCGGGACCACCGCAGGTGGTGGCCCATGAACCCGAACTCGGTGTGGCCCGGGTCGGTCTGGTCGGTGATGATGGCGAACCGCTCGTCGGCAGTGGTGAAGTCACCCTGGAACGCCGCGATGATCCCGCTGTCGACGGCCGCGGCCATCCGGTGCCGGGCGAAGTCACCCTGCCGTTCGGCGTCGACGAAGGTGGTGAGTTCCTCGGCGAAGCGAGGGTCGCCCAGCTCCAGCAGCGCCACCCAGCGCAGCGAGGTGGCCCACAGCTCGGTCTCCCGGTCGCCCGTCCGCCGGGCCACGTCTCGGATCTCGGCGGTGAGCGCGGCTCGGGTCGCGGCGGTGCCCAGCCCCCAGGTCGTGTCGTGGCGGGCCCAGAGGCTGAAGGTGAGCGCCTCGTCGTCCTGCCCTCGGCGGGCGATCGTCTCGCTGGCGGTGATCAGGTCCGCGACCAGGGCGCCGACCGTCGCGCTGGCGTCCGGTTCGCCGATCAACCGGCGGTACGCCTCGCGTACCAGCTCCGCCGCCTCGATCGACTGGGCGGTGTCGACCTGGCGGGAGCGGTTCACTGTGAGCGCGACCCGGGCCAGCAACACCGGTTCGTCGAGTGAACGGGCCAGGGTGGCGGCCTCGGCCAGTAGTCGCGTGACCTCTTCCCGGCGGGCGTGGTGATAGTGCGACTCGGCGAACTCGACGAGAATCCGCACTCGTTGTGCCGGGTCTTCGACGACCTCGAGGGCTCGGCGGAAGTGCACCGCCGCCTCGTCGCCGGCCAGCCGGGCGAACGCGTCCCGCCCGGCGGCGACCAGCAGCGTGGCCACCCGGGCCCGGTCGAGCGCGGGGCCGGCCAGGTAGGCGTGGCGGGCGAGGTCGGCCGGGATCAGCCGGTCGGTGAGCTCCCGCAGGTCGTCGACCGCCCTGACGACAGCGCCGTGCCGGGCCCGTCGGTCGTCGTCGGTCAGCCCGTCGTAGAGGGTTTCGCGGACCAGGTCGTGGGCGAAGGCGAAGCGGCCACCGCCCCGGGCGACCACCAGTCGGGCGGTCACCGCCCGGTCGAGCAGTCGGTCGACCTGCGCCGCAGGTGCGGCCGCGCAGGCCGCGAGGACCTGACGGTGGAACTCGCGACCCAGTACGGCGGCGACGGTCAGCGCCTCCACCACAGCGGCGGGCAGTTGAGCCAGGCGGCGGCGCACCGCCTCCCGTACGCCGGGTGCGATAGTGCCGACCGCGTCGTCGGCGTGCCACAGCCGCGCGGTCTGCTCGACGAAGAACGGGTTGCCACCGGTGCGCCGGTGCACCTCGTCGACAAGGCTGGCCTCGGGCTCCCGGCCGGCGGTCCGGGTCATCAGTGCGGCGACCTCGTCGCGGGTGAAGCCGGTGAGGGTGATCGTGGTGGCCTTCGCAACCAGTGGCATCAGCAGCGGGCGCAGCGGATGCTCGCCCGACTCGACCTCGGCGTCGCGGTAGGTGCCGATCAGCAGGAGCCGCTCGAACCAGGTGTGCTGGGCGGCGAAGCTCAGCAACCGCAGCGAGGCCGGGTCGGCCCAGTGCAGGTCGTCGAGGACGACCACTACCGGCCGGTGCTGGGAGACGGCGACCAGGGCTGCGGTAACCGCGTCGTACAGCGCGAACGCCTCCTGGTCGGCGGCGTCCGGGCCGGGGTCGACGCCGGCCCAGCTGACGAGGCGACCGGCCTGATCGCCGCCGGCGCCGGACTGGCCGAGCAGGGCCGCGAGGGCCGGCTCGGCGGACTGCCGTGCCACCCCCCAGTCGTCGGCGGAGCGCCGTAGGGCACGCAGCACCTGCACCCACGGCCAGTAGCCGGGGGCGCTGTCGGAATCCCAGCAGGCGGCGCCGAGCACCAGCGCGCCTCGCTGCCGGGCCTCGCGGGCCGCCGACGTGACGAGTGTCGTCTTGCCGATGCCCGGCTCGCCGGTGACCAGGGCGAGACCGCCGTGGCTGGTGGTGGCGCGATCCAGCTCGGCGCGCAGCAGACCCGCGGGGTGATCCCGCCCGATGATGGCGTCGCCGAGCGCGTTCATGGTTTCCAGACGGTACTGGAAGCGTCCGACAGCGCGGGCGTGTTAACCGGCCGACCGCCTCGCTGGGTCTCGCTGACGCAGGTGTGTTCGGAGCCTTTGGAGCTGATGCCGTAAACGAGTCGACCCTATCGCTCCCTATGCTTCCCTATTCGGGTAGCGTAGGGAACGATGACGGAAGAAGTATACTCAGTTGAGCAGGTGGCCGAGCGGCTCAACCTGCATGTGCGTACCGTGCGCGGCTACATCCGTTCGGGCCGGCTGCGCGCGGTGCGGATCGGCAAGCAGTACCGGATCGCCGCCAGCGATCTCGACGCGCTCACCGGTCAGGCCCCGACCACGCCCGGCGTCGCCAGGCAGGCGGAGGTGTCGAGCATCGTCCAGATCGACGGTGTCGACAGAGCCGCCGCCGACCGGCTCGGCACGCTCGTGCTGACCAGCGCCAACACCGGCCACGATCAGGCGAACCCGCTGCGGGTGCAGACCGTGTACGACGAACAACGTAATCGCATGAAGATCATCATCCTGGGTGACCCGGCCGCCACCGCCGAGTTGCTGCACCTGCTCGACGCCGTGCTCAACGCCGACAATGGCCTGCTCGACCGGGAGGTTCGCGATGCCTGACGAGATCCAGGAACGGGCCGGAGTGCCGGTGCTGGTCTGCGACCCGGCGGGGCCGCCGGTGGCCACCGAGCAGGACGCGCTGGACCTGATCGGGGCGGCGTTCCTCGGCGCCCAGGTGGTCGCCGTGCCGGCCAACCGACTCGACGCGCGCTTCTTCTCGCTGGGCACCCGCTTCGCCGGCGACGTGATGCAGAAGTTCGTCAACTACCGGGTGCGGCTGGCCGTCGTTGGCGACATCTCGGCACAGCTCGCGGAGAGTTCCGCGTTGCGCGCCCTGGTGCACGAGTCGAACCAGGGCGGGCAGATCTGGTTCGTCCCCGACCTCGACGCGCTCGACACCCGCCTCCGCGCCGCCCGATAGCCACCTCACCGGTCGGGCACGACCGCCATCTCCACCGCGTCCGGCTCCACTCCCCGGGCCCGAGCCTGCTCGGCCGCCCACCGCAGGTAGGCCAGCCACTCCTCGGACGACCACCCGTTGCGCCGGCCGACGCCCGCCTCGGCCGGAAGCAGACCGGCCACGACACGGTCGAGGATCAGGGGCTGCACGCCACCCACGCCGCGCCGGTAGCCGACGAAGTAGAGGACCTTCGTGGACAGGCCCGGCCCCAACCAGGGCAGGCGAGCGTGATCGGGGTCGCGGAAGCGGCGGTACGCCGTGCACAGCGCGGCCTCGTCGGGCGCTGGCGTGGACACCTCCTCCAGCGCGTACGCCAGGCGTTTGCCGTCGGGATCGGCGTCGAGCGACCTGGCGACGCGCCACGGGCCGTACCCGATGGGTCCGTAAGCCCAGACCAGCACTGCCGTCAGTAGTTGACGTGGGCTCGCGGACCCCGCCCGGTACGCGTCGGCCACAGCGAAGACGTCGCGCCGCCAGAGCTCACCGCTCGCCGGAAGGCCCTCGTGCCACGTCTCCGGCGGAAGCCCCGCCCGCCAGCGGTCGACGTTCACTGTGACCGGGCCCCGCTCGCCCGGTAACACCACGCCTTCGGCCGACTGCATCGTCGCCTCCCACAGATCGCGTGCGCACGAAACTCCCTGGTTCGGACGCTATGGTCGAGCGCTTCTGCCTGCCGCCCGCCTACAGCAAATCGCGGTATCGACAGGAGGGGCGCCTGCCTTCCGGGCAGCCAGCATCCGGCGGGGTCGTGAACGTCGCACTGTTGACCTACGGTGCTCCCGTGCTTCCCCGAAACGTGAAGATCCTCGATCAGGTCCGTGCCGAGGCGCTGCGCCGCGACATCCCCGCCGCCGACGTGGAGCGCTGGCTGGAGCTCGCCCGGCCGTCCGCCCTCCTGACGCAGGGGGGTGACGGGCCGGTAGTGGGCGCCATCCGTGGGCCCGTGATGCTTCCGGCCGACGCCGAGGACCCGACGTTCCCCTTGATCGCCACCATCGACTGCGCTGCTCTTCCGGCAGACGTGACCGACCTTCCACTACCGTCCGACGGCCAACTGCTGCTGTTCGGCTGGCCCGAGGAAAGCGGCTGGGGCGAGGTCAGGTATGTGCCGGCAGGCGTGGCGGTCGAGGAGCGAGAGCAGTATCCGCCGGGCTTCCCTCCGGACGACGAGGAGTTCGCCGAGGTCTACGCGGAAATCCCGCAGGGCGATCTGCACCTCACTGTCGACATCTCGCTGCCCTACGTCAAGACGATCCCGGGGCCCCCGTGGTCTCCGCCGCTGCCGGGAGATCCCCCGTTCGAAGAGCTGACCGACGTGTGGAAGGACGTCCTGGGCGAGGTGCCAGACGGCCCGTTCTCCTTTGGAGGCTGGACGACGCCGCTGCTGTTGGGCGGCTACGGCACTGACTGCAACGGTTTCAACCCCGCGTGGTTGGGCGCCAACCCCTCGGGCCGCGCCGGCGACGACGGGTCGGGGCGCGATGGTGGGACACCTGACCATGGTGACTGGGTTGTGCTGGCCGAGTTCCACGGCGGCAGACAAGGCGGCGCGTCCATCCACTGGGTGATCCAGCGTGCCGACCTGAAGGAGCGCCGCTTCGACCAGGCCAGCGTCCTCGTCTACTGGAACCCGTGAAGCCGGACGAGCACCGGGTCCGCCGTCCTACCCGACCGAGTGGGTCACCACCGCCGTGTAGGTGCCGGCGACCCGCTCGACCGGCAGGACCACCCGCAGTGACGGATTCCACGACACCACGTTCGAGCCGGTGCCGGACCAGCCCGCGGCGACCTGCGACGCGGACAGCCCGATCCCCGGCTGCGGGATGAAGACCCCGTTGCCGCTGCTGGCGGTGGCCGGCCCGGACGAGTAACTGACCAGGCCCCGACCGATGATCGCGGTGTCGGCACCGGTGGTGAAGTCGGTGACGGTCACCGTCGCCTGCCACGACCCGGCCGCCGGTCCGCGGTCGTCGGTCACCGTGACGGTGCCGAGCTGGCCGGAGAAGTCACCGTCCCCCGCTGAGATCGTCCCGAGCGCCGACTGTTCGGGCACGCTGATGCTGAGCCCGACGAGGGCCTCGATCTGCACGGTGACGGCCTGGGTGGCGGAGAGCCCGCTGGCGTCGGTGACCCGCACCGTGAACGGGTAGCTGCCCGGGGTGGTCGGGGTGCCGGCCAGCAGCCCGGTGGTCGGGCCGAGGGTCAACCCCGGCGGGAGCGTGCCGGCGCTCACCGTCCAGGCGTAGGGCGCGGTGCCGCCGGTCACTACCAACTGCACGCTGTAAGCGATGGTCTCCTGCCCTCTCGGCGGGGCCGGGAACGACAGGCTCGGTGGGGCGTTCACCCGGACCGGCGCGGAGGCCGCCGAGGCCGGGCCGGTACCGACGACGTTCGTCGCCGCCACTGTGAAGGTGTAGGTGGTGCCCGGGGTGAGCCCGGTCACCGTTCGGGTGGTGGCGGTGCCGTCGAAGGTGCGCGCGCTCTGCGCCTGACCGTTGACGTACGGCGTGACCGTGTAGGACACGATCGGGCTGCCGACGTAGTCGGGAGCGGTCCAGCTCAGTGTGGCCGAACCCGATCCGGCGTTGGCCGCCGTGATGCTGATCGCGGGCGGCAGCAGCCGGATGCCCTGGTCGATGTCGTTCAGGTTGGCCCCGGTGCCGAGGGTCAGCGGTGCCGTGCTGCCGGTGCTCGGGTCGCCGTCGGAGTCGACGGCGCTGTTGGTGCCCTGCGACCGCTGCGAGAAGCGTTGGTCGGCCCGCAGCGCGGCCGGGGAGAAGGTCACCGTGTAGCTGCCGGCCCGCAGCCCGGTGAAGGCGTACGTGCCGTCGGTCGCTGTCGTCGTCGAGCGGGTGACCGACGCGCCCTGGTCGTTGGTGCCCGACAGGGTGACCGGGAAGCCCGACACGGCCGGTTCACCAGCCTGGCGGATGCCGTCCGCGCTCACGTCGTTCCAGGTCCGACCGCTGATGCCGGAGGAGACCACTGTGACCTGGGTGATCTCGGTGGTCGGCAACGCCACCGGCGTCGTCGTGCCACTGGGGGTGTAACTGCCGGTGCTGGTGTTCACGTACCGGTCCCCGCTCGCGTTGCCGCTCGGGGTGAGGGTGATCCGCACCGAGTCGACGGCCGCGTTCGCCAGGTTGCTGACCACGATGCGCAGAGCTGTGGTGTCCGGCCCGCAGGTCGGGGTGTAGTCGCCGGGGTTGGGGGTGATGGTGCCGTGCGCCCGGTTGGTGCACTGGACCTGCACGCCGGCCGGCGCGGCGCTGCCCGTGTAGGCGAGGGTTCCGGTGAACACGGAGCGACCGTCCCCGTTGTACGGCAGCTCGGTCAACAGCACCAGCGAGGGCACTGTCAACCCACTGATGTTTCGGTACGCCAGCGTGAAGTTGATCGGATCGCCGGCGGTGACCTGCGGGGTGGAGGTCGACTCCGAGAGGGCGAACTGGGTCTGGTTGCGTACCGCGATGGTGTTGCTGGTGGTGCGGCGGGCGAGGTCGATGGCGACGGCCGCGTCCGAGCTGATCACCGCGAGGTTGGTCGCTGCGGTGTTGTCCGAGGCGATGCGCAGCGCGACGGCCTGGAACGTGATCGCCGGGATCGTGACGCCGGGGGTGGTCGCACCGAGCTTGAGCAAGAGCCTCGGGCCGGTCTCGCCGCTGTCGCCGGTGCACGGGATGCCGTCCGCGCCGTGCTGCGCGGCGGTCAGCTCCACGGCCAGCGTGGCGGCGCCGGAGACGTAGCGGGCGCTGCCGGCGACGTAGCTCATGCAGGCGGGAAGGGTGTCGGTGATGGTCACCCCACCGACCGGAGAGGTGGCCGACGTCGCCCGGGTGACGGTGGGCGTCAGGGTGTAGGTGACTGTGCTGCCGGCGGCCACGAACTGTTGGCCGACCGGCAGTCCGTTCGACTGGGTCACCCGCAGCACACCGTCGGTCAGGGTCAGCCGGTTCCCGGTGTACGAGGGGTTGTTGGTCGCCCGGTTGTAGTAGGAGGGTCCCCAGGTTTCGGCACCGCCCAGGCGTCCGCTGTCGAAGTTGGCGATGATCGTGCCGGTCGGGTTGGGCTGGACCTGGAACTGCGGGTGGAAGTAACTCACCTCGCCGTTGCCGATGGTCCAGGTGACTGTGAAGCGGACGGCGTTGACCACCGCGGCGCCGCCGGCGGCTTCGATCGAGCCGTACCAGCTTCCCGTGGCGCAGGAGGTGGTCCGCCGGGCGTTGTCGTCGGGCAGGTTCAGCACGCCGTACTCGACGAGGTATTCGCTGGCGGCGACGACAGTGTTGTTGCGGTACGCCCGCCCGGTCCCGACGATGCGGGTTTCGACGGGGTTCCACTTGTCGCAGATCGCGGCGCCGACAAGGGCCGGTCCGCTGGTGGAGTAGAGCTGGAGCCGGTCGTAGTAGGTCTGCCCGGGTGAGGCGATCCCGTCGCCCGCGGTCCCGTTCGTCGCGTTGCCGGCGGGGAGCCCAGCGGGGGTGTCGGTGGTCCAGAAGTACCCGTTGTATCCGGCCGATCGGGGTCCGAAGGTCGTCGAGAAGCAGTTGTCGTTCGCTCGGGTGGCGTTGGCCGCGACGTAGGTGCAGGTGGCGGCGGCGGGCTCACCGCCCGGTTCGTACCCGGCGCCGAAGTTGGACTGCCCGGTGACGCTTGTCGGGTCGAAGCCCCGGTACTGGATGGTGGACTGGATCGTCGAGGTGCTGTCGCCGCTGGGCACGAAGACGGTGAAGGTGCCGGAGGCCAGGTAGCTGAGCGTGCTCGGCAGGGTGTTGCCCTGGGCACCGAAGGTCGGGCTGGTCCGCCCGGCGAGGTCGGCGCCGGTGATCGTGATCGACACCGTGCGCCCGGTCTGGGTGCACCCGACGGTGCCGGAGTTGACCACCGAGTTCGACGCGGTGGCGTTGGCGACGATCCCGATCCGGCCGTACGGCACGCCGTATCCGCCGTTGCTGACCGGGGCGCAGGAGTCGGCGACGAGGACCGCGTTGGCGGAGATCGCGCTCAGGTCGGCGGTGAACGTCAGTGGCGCGGTCACCAACTCGGTGCCCTTGGCGGTGGTCGGCACTGTCACCACGAAGCTGAACGCGTACCCGCTGCCGCTGGCCCCGCCGACCGACGCGGGCGTCGGGGTGCCGAAGAGGTTGGCCTGCAGGTTGAGCTGGGGAAGAGCGACCACTGTGGTGCTCCGGGTGCCGCCGTTGAGGGCGCCGCCGTTGGCGGTGAGCGAAGCCCCGATGGTCGTCCCGTTCGGCACGCTGCCGCCGATGGTGACGCTGATCGGGACGGTGCCCGCGCCCGTCGCGTCCACGGCGACGGCGCAGGTCAGCGTCTGCCCGTCGGTGCTGAGGTTGCCGCCGCCCGGGCCGGTGCACTGGGCCAGGTTCGACGTGTCGAAGCGGACCAGCGACGGGGCGGTCAGCGTCTGCACGAAGGTGACCGACCCCGCGCCGGCACCATCGGACGAGTACCCCCAGCCGTAGGTCAGCACGTCCTTGGTGCGTACCCGCCCGTTGTTCGCACCGCTGTCCAGGCTGTCGAAGGGCGCGGCGCCGTCGGAGATGACGGTGAGCGCGACCTGGTTGACGGCGGCTTGGGCCGGCGCGGGCGCGACAACTGTGGTGGTGACCAGGCAGGCGACCAGCACCGAGGCCGCGAAGCCGAACCACCACGACCGGGACCTGCGAATTGGAGACATGAAAGTGAGCAGCCCATTGTTCGAGCGACCATTGTTGGTCTGCGGATTACCGCCCCCACTAAACCATCCGGATCCGACATCCTGCTCTATAACGGACAAACAGCATGGCCGCCCCGATGCTGCCAGGGCGACCACACCGGAGGAACGTCGTTACGGCAAGGCGCAGATGGCGTACGCCGTGTCGGACCAGTTCCCGGCGAACGCGTCCTCCTCGTACGCGCCGGACGCGGCTGACGTCGGCGCGGTCGCGGGGCCACCGTTGGGGCGGAAGTCGTCAACGATGCCCTCGCCGGTCACCCCGTTCAGTTCGTAGCCGGCACCGGTCAGCACCTTCCCGACCGGGCAGGTTGCCGTGACGCTGCGAAAGTCGAGGGAGTTGCTGGCCCCCACGGCCGAGGTGCGCACCAGGCCCGCGAGGGGGTTGGCGCAGATCGCGTACGCGGTGGCGGACCAGTTCAGGGCCGTGGCGTCCGACTCGTACGCGCCGACGGTGACAGCTGTCGGTGCCGTGGCGACGCCACCATTGGGCCGGAAGTCGTCGACGACACCCTCACCGGTGACGCCGTTCAGCTCGTAGCCCGTGCCGGTGAGCACCTTTCCGACCGGGCACGTCGCTGTGACGCTACGGAAGTCGGTCGAGTTGCTGACACTGGTGGTGGCCACCCGGACCAGGCCGGGCACCGGGTTGGCGCAGATCGCGTACGCGGTCACCGACCAGTTGCCCGCGAACGCCTCGGTCTCGTAGGCGCCAACGGTGACAGCTGTCGGTGCCGTGGCGACGCCACCGTTGGGGCGCAGGTCGTCGACGACGCCCTCGCCGGTGACGCCGTTGAGTTCGTAGCCGGTGCCGGTGAGCACCTTCCCGACCGGGCAGGTCGCCGTGACGCTGTGGTAGTCGGTCGAGTTGCTGACGCTGGTAGCGGCGACCCGCACCAGCCCGGGGACCGCGGCGGACGCCGGGCTCGCCGGGACGAGCACCACTCCGGTCGCGACAAGACCGAGCACGAGTACTGACGCTCGGGCGCCGTACCGCCGGCATTTGTTCTGAGCACGCATGTGTTTCTCCCGTCTGAGGCCGGACGGGGCGGCAGGTGCGACACCGACGTCGAGGCCGTTCGTGATGACGGGTTCACGCTAGGTAGCCGCGTGACCAGGCATTATCTCCAAGCCGACTACGTCGCGTAACGGACTGGACCCGTGTTCGGCGTCTCTGGACTGACGGACGATGCGAAGGCATCGATGTTTGTGCATACCATTCGGTCATGCCTGCTCGCCGCGTCGCCGCCACCATCGCCCTCGCCGCGCTGGCGAGCCTCCTCGCCGTCAACGCCGCCCGCGCCGACGGGCCGGCGATCAGCACCCCTGGCGCCCCCACTGTGGTGGCCAACGAACCACATCAGCTCACCCTCAGCTGGACGCCCTCCGCCTGGGTCGAGCCCGGCGCCGAGCAGCCGATCAACTACGAGGTGCAGGTGCCGCTGGGCCCGAACACGTACCGCTTCCTCGGCTCCACGACCGACACCACGATCACGCTGACCGACCTCGCACCCGGCACGACGTACCTGATCGCGATTGCCGCCCGCGCGCTCGGCGGCTACTCCGACACCTCGCCCACCACCACAGTGCGCACCGCGGCGGGTCGCGCGACGGTCAGCTACCTCAACCTGGACTGGTCACCCACGAACAACCAGATCCAGCACCTCCTGAAGGTGACAAACACCGGCACCGCGCCACTCGACCTGAGCACTGTGCGGGTGCGCTACCACCTGCGCTTCGAGGGCGCCAACACCTCGCTGGTGCCGAACTGCGACTGGGCCGCACTGGGCTGCGATCGGATCCGGCAGACCGTGCAGTTCTTCGTCCCGCCGGGCGGGCCGCCCAGCGGGATGACGACGCCAGCGCCGCCGGGTTACCCGATCCCGGGAACGCCGGTCCCCGGCTGGGTGGAGCTGACCTTCACCGACGGCACGCTCGCGCCGGGAAAGTCGACCGGGCCGATCCAACTGCGGCACCATCGGCACAGCTGGAGCAGCATCGACGAACGCGACGACCCTAGCTGGGCCGCCGCCACCGGCCAGTGGACCGCAAACGACCGGATCACGCTGGACGTCGACGGGGTACGCGAGTTCGGCGACACCATCAGTTGACGCACCAACGGCACCGCGTTCTCTGACTGTCGAACGCCTCAGCCCGTGGCTTGACCGGTCACCTTACGATCCGCTCATGCGACGCGAGGAGATAGACGGAGTTACTGTCATCCACCGCGATGTGCCTGGCACCTTGGCGGCGTCGCTGACGTTTGGGTGCGGTGCCCGCGACGAAGAGATCGACTCTATCGGCCTGACCCATCTCGTGCAGCACCTGGTGGACTGGACGGAGGATCACGTCGCGGCGAAGCACGAGGACAACGTCTGGATGAACGACACGTCATTCCTCGCTGGCGGCCCACCAGATCAGGTAGCGGAGCATCTCGCCACCATCTGCTCGGCCATCAGCAATCTTCCGCCCGAGGATCTGTCCGACGCGGTCGCGGACCTCGATGCGGACAGCCGGTACGTCTCGAACATCGAAGATGGTCTGCGCGACCCGTGGGGAGCGCTGCTGTCGCGGCGTTTCGGGCCGAGCGGACACGGCCTGTCGCGCTGGCCCGCAGTGGACTACAAGCTCTTCACGGCGGACGAGATCCGACGGTATGTCGAAAGGTTCTTCACCAGCGGCAACGCGGTTCTCACCCTGACGGGCGAACCGCCTCAGGCGATGCGACTGCCATTGCCCGCCGGCCCGCGAGTCACCCGCAGCACGCCACTCGTCAACAACCACATGGGGCCGATCTGGTACGCCGACGAGGTCCGCGGCGTCGCGCTGACGGTCGGTGTCGAACCCAGCGCGGAAGCTGTCGATCTGATGTGGGCACTGCGGTCGCGAGTCGCTGAGGCAGTAGACGAGGCCGGGGTCGCCACCGGTGCGGAATTCATGTGCGAGGTCGTCGACGGTACGCGGCACGAGCTCGGGTTGAGGGTCACACCAGACTTCGGCAGGAAGGGCAAGAATTTCGACGCCGCCGTCGCGGCGGAGCTGCTCTGGGCCGAGCTGCAACGGCTTGCCGCCGATGGGATCGATCGAGTGGAGATCGCCGACCGGGTGCCAACGCAGCGCATGGCCATGGAGGGCGACAACGAATGGATGCAGTCGATTAACGAGCTGCAACCCTTGGCCCACCAGGAGCTGCTGGGCACGGCTGAGATCTACGGCTCGGAATCACTCAGCGAGCTGACTGGGCTTACTCCGGAAGCGACACGGGACATGGTGTCGGGCTGGCTCTCAAGCGCCATGATCGTCGTGCCGTACCTGTCGAAACCCGACCTTCCTCGCGCCACCGAGGATTCCTGCCCGACCACCCGCTTCGTGCCGGCAGGTGAGGTCGTCAGGCCGCCGTTCTCCAAGCGGTTCCGCAACAAGGGCAAGCTGGTCATCGGCATCGACGCAATTTCCACAGTGGATGACGACGGGAACGTGCACACCGTCCCGCTGTCCCAGGCACTCGTGGTCGAGCGGTTTGGCGTCATCCGGCTCGCCCACCTCGGCCACGGCTGCGTCACCACGATCTCGGACTTCGCTGACGCTGCCGACAAGCTCCGGGCCATCCTGCCGCCGCGGCGTTTCCGCCAGGCCGTCAAGCAGCTCAGTTGAGGCCTTTGGGCAGGTGGATGCGGGCGGCGGGGATACCGAGTGCGCACAGCCGTGGCCGCGCGTCGGCCAGCATCGCGGGTGGGCCGCAGAGGTAGATGTCCTGGCCGGGCCGGTGATGGTCGAGGGCGATGGTCAGGGCGTCGCCCTGCTCGGCCGGCTCCGCGCAGGGGTCGTCGGAGAGGGCCGGCACGATGGTCAGCCAGTCGTGGGCGCACTGCAGCTTGTCGAGGGCGATCGCGTCGTACAGGTTGGTGAAGGTGCGCGCGCCGACGATCAGCGTCACCCGCCGACCGTCCGGTGCGGCGGTGACCTGCTCGACCAGTGCGCGCAGCGGCGCCAGGCCGGTGCCGCCGGCGACGAGCAGCAGATCGCTTGTGCTCGCCGGCGCGAGACTCAGCCCGGTGTCGACGGGTGGGCCGAGCCAGAGCAGCTCGCCGAGGCGTACCTCATGGACCAGGCGGTGGGAGACGGTGCCGGCGGGTACGGCGCGGACGTGCAGCTCGACGGTGCCGTCCGCGCGTGGGGCGTTGGCCGGCGAGAACCAGCGCCAGTGCCCGGGCAGGCGCGGCGTGCAGACCGGCACGGCCTGACCTGGTTGGAAGGGCAGGCGCCGCCATGGACGTACCGTCAGGATGGCGATGTCAGACGACGGCCGGTCATGGCCGATCACCTCGACGTGCCACCAGGCCCGGCCGTCGCCGGCCTGCGCGGCGGCGCGACGGAGGGCGTGCGTGGCGGGGCATAGGGCGCGCTCGGCGGCGATGGTGAGCTGCGGCGTCCACAGGGGGCGCGCGCGGCGGGCAATGGTCGCGACCAGCGCGTCGCCGATGGTGGCGGCGTGCGGGAGCAGGTCGAAGTGACGGTACGCGTGGCCGAGCACCCGGAGCAGCGCCGCCCGGTTCGCCGGGTCGTCGCCGCCGACCAGGAGGCGGCCCAACGCGGTGAAGAACAGCGGCGCGTCACGCTGTGGGAGCAGCCCGGATCGGCGGTCTTCGACTGTGCACCAGAAGTCGCCGGCGGCCCGCGCGTCGACCGACTCCCAGGCGGCGGCCAGGCTCCCGCTGGCCGGGTGGTCGTCTTTCACCTCGGGCATGCGGGCTCCAAGTCGTTGATTCATGGGCTGGCACCGGGGCGGGCGGGGAGGAGCTGCGCCGTTGAGGGCCGGCGCAACTCCGGGACAAGGCACCCGCCCCGGGCCATGCATTCAGCTTCGAGGCGAGGCCTATTTGGAACTACAGCGTCGGAGCAGCCGAAATGGCGCATCAATGAGGCACGTGCGTACCCGCTCCGTGGCCACTTGGTTACTAGAGTGACGGCAAGCGGAGGGAGCATCGACGTGGCCTTGAAGCGGCACCGGCTCTGCCATCGGCGGAAGACACTCGGGTTCAGTCAAGAGAGGTTGGCCGAGATCCTCGGCGTCGAACGGTCCACCATCGTTCGGTGGGAGGGCGCCGAGACGGATCCCCAGCCATGGCATCGGAGCCGGATCGCCGACGCATTGCGAGTTACGCTCGAACAGCTCGACGAGATGCTCGTGGATGTGTCGGTGGCAACGCGCAGGGGGCGGATCATGGGAGAGGACACCCGCGATCCCGCAGCCGAGGTGGTTCCCTCAGACCTCCTGGCCGGGGTACGTACGTTCCTGAGCAGCTACATGCCTGACCGACCCGCTGAGCCGACCCGATCACTGGCTGATCTGCGGCGCAGCGTGGGCAGAGTCCACAGCCTGTACCAGCGTGCAAGTTACAGATCCGCGGCACGGCTCCTGCCTACCGTACTTGCGCAGGCCTCGGATCTGGCAACGCACGCACCCGAGGAGCAACGAGTCCGCGCGTATCAGGCGCTCGCCGCCGCCTACGTTGCAGCCTCGAAGCTCGCTGCGAAAGTGGGCGATGGCGAGAGCGCCCTGATGACGGCAGACCGGGCATCGACGGCAGCAGGACTCGCCGGGGATCGAGCACTTCTCGCCGTCGCCGCCTATCAGGCGGCCTGTGGACTTCTTCGAATTCCGGGACGGACGGACCAGACAGTGGGCGTGCTGGCAAGCAGCATCGACCGGTTGTCCTCCGGGAGACCGGCGACCGACCCCGATCTCATCTCTGCTCACGGGGCGTTGCTTCTTCTGGCGGCTGTCGTAGCTGCCAGCAGTGGCGAGCAGAAGGCGGCCGGACGGCTCCTGAGCCAGGCTGACAGGCTCGCGGCCGAGATGGGATCGGACCGTAACCGCCTGTGGACCGCGTTCGGACCTACCAATGTCGCCATCCACACGGTCTCCGCAGCGGTTCGGGCCGGTAGGCCCGACCAAGCCATCGCTGTTGCGCTGCGGCTCGATACCTCACGCCTGCCAACCGTGCTCGTCGGTCGGCGGGCTCAAGTGCATGTCGACCTAGCGGCGGCTTCAATGATGGGCTCGGCAGATCGGTCGGCTGCAGTGCTGCATTTACTCGAGGCGGAGAGGACAGCCGCCGAGGTGGTACAGGCCAACATGCAGGCCCGCGAACTCATAAGCGATTTGCTCTCAAAGGAACGACGTTCCGCGACACCAGGGTTACGACCGTTGGCCGAGCGGGCAGGCCTGCTGGCATGAGTGAGCGTCCTGTACTCGCACTTGTCGTGTCAGCCGCGCCCCCTGCGCTGCGGATCGATGAACTTATCAAACAGCTAATCAAGGATGGTTGGACCGTTTGCGTGACCGCAACGCCCACCGCAGCTACTTGGATCAACCTGGAAGCCTTAGCTAAACTCACTGGGTATCCCGTTCGAGTTCGATGGCGACTTCCAGGCGAGCCGGACCCCCACCCAGCAGCGAACTTAGTGGCGGTTGTGCCAGCTACGTTCAACGTCATCAACAAGTGGGCGCTTGGAATTAGCGACACGCTCGCTCTCGGCATCCTCAACCAGGCGCTTGGCGCCGTCGACCTGGCAATCTACCTTTTCCCGAACGTCAAGGGAAGTCTCGCGAACCATCCTGCGTACGGGCCGAATCTTCAAAAGCTCGGCACCGCAGGGGTTGTCGTGACATCCCTGAGCGCTGAACTGGATTGGGAGCCGGTCATACGGGTGATCAATTCAGCGGAACGCAGAAGGCGCATCGGATAGACTGCACGCAGCGTCATGACTGGGCAGACTCATCTACCCGACGAACAACGTAGGCAAGGTCCAGGCGGCAATGCTCGGCGATCCGCGCATGTTGGCGTCTTTGACTGCCAATAATGCCCCCACCCTCGACAAGGTAGACCACGATCAGCGGACGGGCTTGGGAATCTAAAGCTTGGTTAACTGCCGCCCAAAGAAGATCGCGGAAGGACCGCGCCTTTCCCCAGCAAACGTAGCGTTGCCGAATGCCGTCCGTAGCTAAACAATGCATCGGCTTTTCACCGATACTGGAAGGCACCATACCCCACGCCTCGCCAAGCACCTGCTGTATAAACTCACTAGGAGGCGATAGGCGTTTCGTGGTAAATTTTGCAAAGGGCCCAAAGCTCTCCAGAGCTCGCGCATACTCCTTCAAGGGTACATCCTTGAGCCAGACACGCATTCCGTCAGCCGTATAGTAATCGGCTAATTCTCCACCAATAGCCGGGTCTTCCACCCATTTCGTATAGTAGCCACTCTTTTGACGGGACGGGATGTCGTCCCAGTCGAGCGACCCCACCTGACGGTACAGTTCGCGAATCACAGAATTTCGAACGTCACCTGGAATAGCTATCTCGGGCAAAGAGCTACCTTTTGACTAGAGCCGCGCCTTGGCGCTACTTTGAAGAATGCTAATGATACGATCCGCAATCGCTGTAGGATTTTCGTGTTCCCAGCAGCGGAAGACGATCCAACCATGCTCTAGTAGCACGCGATTGGTTTCGGCGTCTCGTCGTTTATTGTCGCCGATCTTGGTTCGCCAGAATGTGGCGTTCATTGCCGCCGGACGGTAGTGGTCGGGGCAGCCATGCCAATAACATCCGTCCACAAAAACCGCCAACTGCGCCTTTCGGAAAACAAGGTCAGCCGTCCGCCGGAAGGACGGAATCGGCCTGACGGACACACGGTAACGAAGTCCACGAGCATGGAGTAGTGAGCGCACGCGACGCTCCGGCCTAGTGCCCTGGGCACGGTTCCCCCGCATTGAGGCGCGAACATCAGAGGTAGACGCCCACGACTCCGGAGGCAGAATCTCGTCGGTGACCAGACCCCGCGACCGCGCCAACGCCCAACCGTCAACAAGGTTCGCCATCCTCGTTGAATTCAACACCACACCGAGGGATCTCGACACACTTCGACCATCGACTCGCCAATGAAGGTAGGCGCGCACAACGCTCTGACGCTCCGAGGCTTTCAGCGAAACAGAACCACATGCGACCTTGCCAGGCCCAAGGCTAACCGCGCGACGGTAACGGCCCCCCGCCGCCCTGTTTTGCTCAGCCTCAGCGACCGCCTTTGATCGTCCCGGTCGGGGCATCCAGGCTCGTACAGGAACAGGCGTCACAGCCGCCCCTCAACGTCGTTCAACACGCGCGTCACGGCCTTGGCAAATACCTCACCCAGCATCACCGGGACAGCATTACCGAGTTGGCGCATTTTCTCACCTCTAGGGCCGCACAACTTCCAGCTGTCCGGGAAGGTCATCACCCGAGCTGTTTCCCGCACCGTCATATACCGATGCCGGTATCGATGCTCAGAAGTCGACTTCGATCCCGGGATGCGAGAGTCAGTAAGCATTACGGACTCTCCACCCGGGACGCCGTGTACGCCAGCCTTGACCGTCTTTGCTGGTCTGTCGAGCACGTTAGGAGTATGACCGCGGTAGAAACGCGCGTCAGGCCACCCGACGTGGTCGACTGGCATATCCTCATACTGGAGGCGGTCCAACCGGTTCCAACGGATTGGAGGCAGCGGCTTCGACTCATCATCGAGCCCTTTGAGCGCGTCACGGAGCGTCCGCCACGGCTTGAGCTCAGACTCCGAAGCGCCTAGAGGTAACTCGCCCTGCATGCCAGCCATGACATGGTTGCGTACATGCTTGGCCACCTCCGGATGGCGCTCCCAGTACCCCCCGCTGCTCATCGACTTGCGCAGGGCATCCTCGGAATGAGTCTTCCGGACCGCGTGCTGGAGGATCGCCTCGTTGATGTCGAGGTCGCCACGAAACGCCACGATGATAACGCGGTTTCGGATCTGAGGAACACCGTAGTCAGCCGCGTTCACCTCGAATTTGTACACACGGTAACGCTCACGAGGGTCTGCAAGCGCCTGCATCTGCTTGGCCCTGAGAATGGCATCATGCTGAAGCCAGGAAGCGTCGGGATCACGCTCCTCAAAAGGAAATTCCAACTCCCGCAGGATGTAGTCAAAGTAGGGCCTAAAAGACGGCCTAAGTAAGCCTCTTACATTCTCGCAAAGAACGGCTTTGGGCTGAATCTCGCGAATGGCCCGGAACATCTCTGGAAACATGTTGCGTTTGTCTTCATCACCCTTCGCGACACCACCAAGACTAAAGGGCTGGCAGGGCGGACCGCCCGCGAGCAAGTCGACTTTCCCCTGCAGGTAGCCCAACTTCAAGTCACGGATGTCGCCGCGAATCAACGGCCAGGGTTCGTGCGGCTCGGGGATCTTTTCCTCCTCACCCCTCGGCACCGCCCCATTTGCCTCAAGCGTATCGCACGCGTGCTTCGAGAACTCATTCAGCAATAGGGGCCGGAAACCCGCGCGGTGGACAGCCATAGCCAGTCCGCCGCCTCCAGCAAACAGCTCGACCGACGTTCGCCCGGTCGAAGTACGCTCATCCGGCATGACGGGAGCCTACCTCTTCCCGGATCGCTGGTCGCTCCGGCCAGACGGTCACCTGATTGGCTGCGAGCGGTAGCATCCTTTTCAGACAATCGCATAGAGTGGCTTACCGGGAACTACGACCTGATAGACCAGGGGTCGCCGGTCCGCCGGGACTGCGCCCTTGGGGAGCTGCAGCATAAAGGCCATGACAACCCCTGCTGGTCGCCCATCCTGCGCGATCCCCTCTCCTAGCTTCTCTTTATCCATCACTGGATAGAGGATGGCACACCCGGACGTGGACACCCTCCCTGGAAGTCCAGCCAAAGCTTCCCGATGCGAACTTTCGGAGTTTCCTCGGATACTCACACCTCTTTCCACTTTCCGCCCGTGAATAGAAAACTCGCCAATGTTCCTAATGTTGACACGCGGTCTAACCTTCTGCTGCGGCAGCATAATGTTCCACTGGTCAACGATCTCTTTTGGCAGACTGGCAATCCAGGCAAGATCCGCAGCGAAAGTCTCAGGGGTAGCCCACTTCAATCTACCGAGAACATCAACCATCTCTTGATGAGTGACTACCCCTACGAACGCTTCGAAGCTTTGCCGAACACCCTTGAGGGTTACCGAATCCTTAGCTGCCATTAGCAATGGGATACAAGCATCGATGTTGTGGTCAAGATCATTCTGTTGCGTCAGTCTGGGGTATCCTGAGCTTGGCTCTTTCGTTTGAGTCCTTCGCTCGACCAGCCTGGCGTTATACATTTTGTTCGCAGCGGTTGGGCGCAGGCCGTGCCGAGTCACGAGCGGAGGGATGTCATACGGGGTAATCCTCGGCCGCCCATCGACCATCGTGGCATACTGACGCAGTTCGGCCCGGAAATACTCTTCATCACGACACGCCGCTTCAAACGCGTCTCGAACATCCGACGGTATGAAGAGCCGAACTAGGTCTCGGTATCCAGACCGGAATCCAAACCAGCGACCCATCTGCATCAACGCCTCGGCGTGACCGACCTTACGCGAGTAAAAGGTGACCGTAAGCCCTTCCACAGTGAAGCCGCGCGCGAGCTTGTTGCCACCAACGAGGATGCGCCAGACGGATCGCTTGTCGAAATCTAATTCTTCTTGCAAGATGTTCGGATTACTATTAATGACTAGGACGGGATTGCCGTTTGGCGCGATCTTTCGAACAACCACACCAACGTAGGGTTCCAGCTCGGCAAAAGTCGAAGGTGTCGGGAGCTCTAGGCCGAGTGCGTCGGACACAGGCGCGAAATCCCGATCGAAAAGATCGTGGAGCCTAGCATTGGCGCCGCCGCTGAGATAGCCCGCGCTAAGCCAAAGATCTTGGATGAACTCTGCCCTGATACCCTGCTCGGCCGTTCGCATGGTCTCGTGAACGAGCATGGTGTGGTGCTTGAAATCCCCGACTCCGCGAGTCGCCCGAAACAGCTTGATGGCGCCTGAGAGGACGAAGGAATCCAGGCCGGATAATAGTTCTCCCCTCTCGTCCGACTCACCTACAATCCTGACATGGGCCTTTTCTTTCGAGTTGGCGAACGTCTTCTCTGCTTCAGGAATCGCAAGGTCCAGGTCGTGGAAGTCGTCCGGCCCCATGTAGCCTGATGGACGCTGCAAGGAGATGAGATAGTCCTTGGGAAAGATGTCTTGCGTATCGGCGAGATCAACAAAAACATTCGCGAAAGGCGTCGCTGTATACCCGACATATTGGGCCCTGCGAAGCATGCCGAGAAGATTAGTGATGTGTTTATTGATAGCAGTGCGGTTTTTTTCTTCTTTCGCCCATTTCGCTGGGTTAGTGGTGTTTACAGATGCTTGATCTGATTCGTCGTCAATGATCAGTGCCGGAATATTCTCTAACTTGTCAGCATTATTCTTCAGATCTTTAACAAGATTGTTTAGTACTGAGGAGTTTTTCTTAACGATAATGAGGCGGGCATGACTTGTGAACAGATTGGCTGGATGCCACAGCGGCTTTGTTCGGTCACGCCTCTCAAACTCCAAAGCCGGCAGACCTTGCTGCAAACGACGATAGTCGAAGTTTCGTGTTGTCATACGATGGATGTCTGGCCTGCCTATGTCCGATGGACGGGCGCCATGGCTATTAAAACGGCCCTCGATCCAGTCTTCATCTTGCAGATAATCGACGATTTGCGCTGCCGCCGGATCCGTCTCGTCGATACCTCGCAGCACGTTCTCACGGCCCACTAGCTCCATGTCTAGGCGACGCTGGGTCTGCTCGCGCAGCAGGTTCGTGGTACCGGTCATCACGATAATGAGCCGATAACCAGCATCGATTGCCTTTGCGATCACTCCAGTGAAGTTGGCTGTTTTCCCGCTCTGCACATAACCAACAACTAGACCTTTCGTTTGCCCGGCTTGCTCCCGGGCAGGATCGATCAGTCGTTCCATTACATGAGTCGTAGCGTTATCGAGGTTGGTTATCGCCTCAGCACCCCAACCACGCCTCGTTCGGAGATAGTCGACGTAATGCCCCCAGTAAAAGTCCCTTTTGCGCTGGATTTCCGAGCTGTACCACGGGTCCCACCTACCTGCGATCACCGTCGTATCATCGCCTTTAAACAGCGGCAGGTGTTCGGCAAAGGCAGCCGCCGTCTCCGTGTCCAGTTTGAGCAACTTCGTGACTAACGATCTACGGCTCTCCGTGTTCGGCGGCGTATCGCAAGTCCAGAGATTTCCTTCAGCCGGAGCGTTGTCCCATTTGGCGAGATTTAAATGTAGGTCGAGACGCAATTTGTCGTTCGGACCGCTTGTAGCGAGATACTCTCGAAGACGCGCTTCAGATACATCAGGGCTAGGAAAAATGTCTTCGGCCTCGACGAGAGCGCGGCGGAGGAGTCCCTTCGGGGCACCCCCGGCCATCGCGCGAAGAGCATTCGTATATGCCTCAACTAGTGGTTCGCTCATATCCGTCCTTCAAACCCCATGGCGGTCGAGATAACTTCAGGAACGTCCTCTTCGCTTTCGAGCCCGTCGAGGACGATTCGATATCGGACCTCCGGCATACGATCCCACGCGACATCAGCGTGCCGCAGGGCATCCGGGGTCAGTCGTGGAAAGGCGCCGGCAACCACGAAGGCGCGGCTTTCTGCGCGGCGTGTCCAATGGGTACCGAGGCGCTCGCGGTCCTCCTCATGCCAACCCGAACCCGACAACGTGGCTTCGAAGCTGTCTCGGGCCGCGCCCGTGCCGAGCGCCAGCCTGATGTTGTCAACGAGATCCGGCAGCGTACGGCCGTGCCCGGCGCCTGCTGCGGTGACCTGGTGCGAAATCAACCACAGGGGACGCTCAGGGGTGGGAACCATCTGCGTCAGCGAGCCAACCCAATGTGCTCGGCGCTCGGCGGTCGTGGTCTTGACTTCTACATCCAAGGTCGGCAGTCCGAAATCGTGCTCCTCCCGCTGGCCACCTCGCCAGGCTTGCACTGCGTTACTGAGCCCTCGACTGCTAATTAGCCCGCCTAGAATCAGAAGTTCACCGAACAGTCCCACCTCACGCTCACGGGACATGGAGTCGGGAGTACGCAAAAGGGACGACATCTTATCGAGGGTCGCCCGCAACGCGCCAGAAGCCGAGAACCCGCTGAGTTGGATTCGGTCCGCCATTAAGCACAACACGGGGTAGGCGTCACGAAATAACGACGCCACCGTGACAACGACTTCCAGGAACCTCTTGCCGTCATGCACTGCGATCCTGGCGATGATGTTGCGAAGTCCCGTATCAGGAACCTGCAACTCGGGCCCTGCCTCGATTCGAAGACCCAGCTCAGACCTCAATGGCTCGATGAAGATATGTATCTTTGGAATGCCCCCGATAGGCAGTACGATCGGCACTCCGCTCTCGAGGTAGCGCTCAAAACTTTCCGTTGAAACATGCCGCTTGTTGAAGGACTGGATCTCAATCATTGGCGCTCAGCCTGCACCGCAGCAGTGAGAATAGTTTGCCACAGGTCGATATTGTCTTTGTCCCTCGACCCAAGGTAGTCACCCTCGAAAGTGTTCGAAAGAAGCAAGTAGAGGAGCGATTTGAGGAGTGGAAGATCGTTTAATCCGCCGTGCTTGCCCCCTAAGAGCAGCTTTCGATAGCGTTTATTGAGCCACAAGGTTCGCTCATCTCGATCAAGATGGAAGAACGAGTCATCTGTGAAGGTGTTCCATCGGATATCGATTGGTTGCTCACCGCGGATCGCCGGAACTTCCTGCTGAATTGTCGCCCGCACCCGAGGTGGCAGCCCTACACCTGGATGTATCATTGGCGCGCGTTTAGCGGATCGAGCATTAGAAATTTTGTACACCTGTTCGGCGATATCAAGATATTCGCTAAGACTAAGCCCGCCGGGTGATCGTGCCGCAGCAGCTAGACGGGCAAACTCGGGTCCAACTAGGACCCGAGACTTCTCAGGATTCATCTGGAACAAGCCGATTAGGTCGTCATCTATCTCGACTTCAACCCTAGCAAGTTGGAGTCGTCGGTGGGGGGCGTGGACTCCAAGCCACCCGCCTGCCTGAAGAAGGCGATCACGACGGTAAAAGAACAAACCCTGGTGGTTAACGGGATCTCCTGACAGCCGGAACTGCGACGCGTTCGACCGGCCAGGCCACAGATGGCACCGGAACACGACGCGGAGATCCCCTAATTGGGCTTCAATGCTCTGCGGAAAGTCAGGCCGCCCCGACCTTGGATAACCGAACGGATCTAGTGGCGTCACGGGTATTGGCGGCCCTGTTATGGCTGTATCGGCGTCGTAGATTTCAAAGTCGACGGCCAGTCGGTCTGCCTGCAAGAAACGATGGAATACCATTCCGAGATGCTGGCAGGCGGTGGTTACCGTATGACTAATGAAGGTCTCGACACGCTTTGGATCATCGGTGTCTGGGAAAGCGACGATATCGTCCCATCGGATCACGGTTCCGGCGCCCGTCACTGGGATGCGCCAGCCCCGGTTCATTTCTTTCTCGGCGAAGGAACCTGGCACTACGTCACACGCGAAGCCGCGTCGGTCCGCGTTATTTAGGCGCCAGCGGCGCCCGACCACTTCGTGTCCAGCCGCACGTGACATCACCGTCAAGCTTCTGGCCTGACTAAACGAGGCAGCCTTCAGTCCTAGTCCAAAATGTCCGAGGTCACCTTTAGCGTATTCGCGCTGTCCACCGACGGTCATAGCGGTGTCGATCGTCTCCGCAGTCATTCCACGACCGTTATCGACGACGTAGAGCGTGCGCATCCGCCCACGTACTTTGACCAGCTGGACCAGCACCTGCGTGGCGCCGGCGTCGATGGCATTGTCGACCAAGTCGGCTATTGCGGTTTCGAGCGAGTGGTTCCTGCCAAGAGCGTCCAAGGCACGCGGGTCCGGCGGAAGATCGATACTGCCCTTTGTAGGAATTTCTTGGTTCCACTCGACCACCGCTCTCCCCAATCCCGATCGCGTCCGGCGTAGCCGAGCAGCTAACGCAGAGCTTTCCTGCCCTGGCGTAGCTTGGACCAGTCCTCTGGTACGCCCAGCCGCAGGTCCTTTATGCACTGCTGCCCAAGCCCATTCCTTCTTCCATGGCCCGACAGTGGCCTCGGTCTGCGCTCTACCGATCATCCTTCCACCGGCGGTTTTCCCGAGGCATCACCTGTTTGGAGCGTTTCCGGCCCACTCGTTTGCTGTGCCCTGTCAGAAACTTGACAGCGCAGGGACTCCCGCCGCTGGTACGTGTCTTCCAGCCTCGACCCCTCTCATCGGTAGACCTGGTGTCCCAGCGTCAATCAACAGATCACTCAGTGGGCCGGCAAACAGAAAGGAGGACCTTGGTCGTTGCACAGCGCCCTCCGTCACCAGGATCAGGCGTGGTCCGCACCGGGATCGCGCCACCGGCCGTGGACCAAATGCAAGTCGCGGACGACCCTTTGGGTGCTAATCAGCCGAGCCAGTTCGGCGTCGAGGTTGCTGCATGGAACCGCGTCTGGCCGGAGTACCACCCGACGTACTTCGCGGCTTCGTCCGTGACCCGGACGGCACCAACGTCGAGGCCGCCTGCCACGCCCCCGACCGACTGCGCGTTAGGTTGAAGACCATGGAGCAGCGGATCAGCCTCATCACTTTGGGAGTCGCGGACGTAGCCCGCGCGAAGGCGTTCTACGAGCAGCTCGGCTGGCAGGGCCAGGAGGTCGAGGAGACGGTCTTCTTCCAGGCCGGCGGCCTGGCCCTCGTCCTCTGGGGCCGCGACAAGCTAGCCGACGACGCGGGTATCGAAGGGCCGGGCACCGGCGCGATGACCCTGGCCCAGAACGTCCGCTCCCGGGCCGAGGTCGACGAGGTGATCGCCACAGCGGCCAAGGCTGGTGCCACGATCACCAAGCCGGCGAGGGAGACCTTCTACGGCGGCTACGCCGGCTACTTCGCCGACCCGGACGGTCACCTCTGGGAGATCGCCTGGAACCCCGGCTTCACCCTCGCGGACGACGGCACCCTCACCGTCCCCGACTTCAGCGCCATGAACTGAGCAAACGCCAGAACGTAAGGCACGATCACTGATCAGGGTGCCGGTGACGGGCAGAGCAGCGGGTCCAGCAACGGCAGTTGAAGGGGATCCAGGCAGATCGCCAGCAGCCCCGGATCCGGCGAAGGCGTCGCCGTAACAGCCGGGGTCGGCGTCGCCGTTGGCGAGGCCGACGCGACAGGCGGCGTCGGCAGGGCTGACGCGGGCGGGTCCATGGTGGGGACCGGACCAGGCGTCGGCACCGAACTGGCCGACGGGGTCGGAGCGACGGCTGGCGGCAGGGCCACCACGACAGCCGTTTCCGCCACTGTGGGGACAGCCGACGGCCGCGCAGCCGGGACATTCGGCGGGCTCCATACCGCGCTGTCGGCCGAGCCGACCCGCGACCTGGGCGCCACCGGCCCGACGGGACCGGTCGGAACGATGGCCACCCCGGCACTGGGCAGATCCAAGGCAACGATCTCCGCCGAGGGCACCGGCCCGCGAGGGCCCCACGCGCCAGGTCCCAGAGCGCCCGGGCCGAGCGTCACGAACACCACTGCCGCGACGGCGGCAGCGCCGAGCGCCCGTCGGTCGGGGCGTACCGCGGTCAGCGGTGCGTCGTCGGGGTCCACCAACAGAAGGGGCGCGGGCGGGGTGGCCCGGTGCGCGGCCAGCAGCTCGTCGACCTGCGCGATGACGGCAGCGCGATCGTCGGCAGCCGCGACTGTGAGATAGAAGCGGAAGTTCACCGCCGCATTCGCCGGGACTAGCAGACCTTGCAGTCGACAGCGGTCGGGCAGCAGGGTGAACGGGGTGTCGGGGTGGTGGGCGGGCCCGACCAGGTCCTTGTACCGCCACTCGCGCCGGTGGAGGCGGTGCACCGCACCGCGGCCGGCGACGCGGTCTTCACCCCCGGACTGGCCGGCCTGGTGCTCGGCGAGTACCGCCGGC